>DOYA01000152.1:0-5880 GCA_003518755.1 Clostridiales bacterium
TAGATTGTTTATTAAACCAATTATAATATGTTTGAGAACTCATATACATATAATTTTCAATTACATTACTTAAAAGCTTTGTTGGTTCATTATTATCAATATTTTCTTTTGCTTCCTTTATAAGCTGTTCATAATCATTTTGGCGGTATAATTGTAGCCCCATCATATCAGGAGCACTAGCTAATACCATTCCTAATATATCTGGATGTTTTTTATAATAATAATAAATTAATTTATTACAACCATAGCTATGTCCCATTAGAATAAATCTTTGATATCCTAATTTTTTTACCTCCTCAATAGCTAAATCTATATCTAGAACACAGTCTTCAAAAATTTCATACATACAACCACATCTTGTATATGTACCATTTTTCATTAAAATATCATTTTCTATTGAGTAACCTCTGTTATGTGCATATATAAATCCAATATTATTTTCTGATAAAATCTTTCCCCATACAGTAGCAAAATAATTATCAATTATTGTTTGACACATTCCATGAATAAATATAACACATAAACCTTTTTTATCTCCATTAAAATGTATCATAGGAAGACGCAAATCATCTTTTGTGTATGCATTATTAATAAATTCTATATTTGCCATTTATAATTCTCCAATTCAAACAATGAAATATATTTATTTATAATTCTCACTACTTATAACTTCAATTCCATTCTCTAACAATAATTCTGCTAATATACCATTTCCATCTACAAGTTTTCTATCAAAGTTTCCACTATATACTTTACCAATTCCACAAGAAGGACTTCTTGCTTGAAGTATAGCTTTTTTTATATTTAATTTTTTTGCAAATTCTAAAACTTCTTTTGCACCTCTCTTAAAATTATCAGTTACATCATTATTTTGATCATCAAAAACATGCTTTTCACCATCAATAACTTTAATCTCAGCTGGATTTCTTGGCGTTTTTAAGCCTCCTAGCTGTTCTGGGCAAATTGGAATAGCTTCTCCTTTTTTCACTAATTCAAATATTTTTTGATTATAATTGTTATCTCCACTATATTTACAATTTATTCCTGCTAAACAAGCACTCACTAAAATCATATATTTGACCCTCTTTCTATTATATTTTAAAATTAGGACCCGGTCCTTTTTTGAAAACATTTTTTAAATTTAGGACCCGGTCCTTTTTTAAAATAGGTAATCATTAACTATAATACTTTTTTCATTTTCATCTATTGTAACATTAGCTCCAATTGGTATTATGCTATTTGCATGTTTATGTCCAAAATCATTAGTTTTTACAACCGGAATATTGGCATTTATTTTTCTTAGTTCTTTAACAATATCATATCTATTATTCTCTGTAAATTGAAGTTGATAGATATATCCCAAAACAATTGTATTTGTTAATACTCCCATTTGATTAAGTTGTTCTAACATAGAATTCCATTCAATAATATCTGAATGATATTCTTCTAAAAATAATACTGAATCTTTTAAATCCGGCATATATTTAGTTCCTGCCAATTTTAGCAAACATCTTAAATTTGTACCATAGATTTTTCCGCTTCTTTTTTCTGCTAAATTGTAGAAATCTCTATTATCATAAGGAATAATTGTATTATTTCCATTAAATAATTTATCAATTATTTCATTTTTATCATAATCAGTTACATCATCTTTTCCAAACCAGGTATAATCTTGGCAATGAAAAGTAATTAAATCTGTCATTTTATTAATTGCACAAAGCAAAACTGTGATATCACTATATCCTAAAAATATTTTAGGATTTTTTTTGATATTTTCATAATCTATGTATGGTAATACTCCATTTGCCATATTTCCGCCTTTTATTGTAAAAATTGCTTTAACTTCTTTATCACTAAACATATCATTTATGTCAGAAGCTCTTTGCGAAGGCGTTCCTGCACAATATTCTTTGTCAGAAAACAAATATTTACCGAATTTTACTTTTAAACCTATACTTTCAAAAAATTTGGTTGCATTTTCTAAATACACTCTATCTTCTTTATATAGTGCTTTATCTGGAGCTATAACACCTATTGTATCTCCTTGTTTTAATCTATTTGCTAGCATATTTTTCTCCTATTTTAAAATCTCTTAATTCATTCATGAATTATTCATCTTTATATAATCTGCACTGCTCTTTTGTCCAGGCTGGATTACATATTACTGTCAATTTAAAATTACCATTCCAATAATATAACTCTTTTTTATTTATAAAAATAATATCACCTTTTTCAAAACTAATTGACTCATTTTTTCTTTTGTTTATAGTGCCTTTCCCTTCTATAATATAACACAGTTCTTCGCACTCTGTATTTGAATAATATCCTTCGGTTGGGTATCTTCCTGTTATTGTATTTATACAAAAATCCATATTTTTTTCATTTAAAGCCATACTGTAATCTAAAACAGTGCTTGTACTAGCATACTCAGACTTCTGCGCATCTTTTTCTTTTACAATTTTCATCTCATTTTTCTCCAAAAATAAATTTTCATATTTTTTAAATTTAATACCCAGTCCATTTTTTAAAACATTTTTCAATTTGGGACCCGGTCCTTTTTTAAAAACATTTTTTAAATTTAGGACCCGGTCCTTTTTTAAAAATTTTTTTTAGATAGTGTATTAATATACTGTGGAATATAATTTTTAATCAAAAATCCTTCTGTATCTTGAGTATCTCTATCTTCATATAAATCTATTAAAGTAAAACCGGCTTTGAGTTGTCCTCTAATATTGTCTTCTAAGGTATGGCTAAATATACAGATTTGATTCATATCAAAGCCATTATAAGCTTGACGTATTTTTTTAATCTCTAAAGTATTTAGTGGCAATTTGTTCTCTACAATTAAAGGTTCTTTTGATTGGTTTTTGAATAGACAATTAATTCCATTATCCATAGTTGCAATCATTATCCCACCTTTTTTTAAAACTCTATAGCATTCATTCCAAACAAATTGCATATCTTGAATATATAAATTACAAAATGCTTGTATTATTATATCAAATGACTCATCATCAAATGGAAATCTTTCTGTCATATCTCCTTGTACTAAATTGTATTTTATGTTTTCTCTCTCCATAACATATTTATCTTGTTCTAATTGTTTTTCAGAAATGTCAAAAACTGTACAATCTGCGCCATTTACAGCCAAAATTGGCATTTGCTGTCCACCACCACATGCCAAACCTAATATTTTCTTTCCCTCAATATCATCAGGTAACCAATCTCTTGGAATTGGTATAGATGGAGAAATATATAATTTAAAATCATTATTTTTATTTTCTATAAGCTTTTCATGTGATATTGGTTTAGTCCATTCACAGCCAGCCTCTGCTATTTTGTCCCATTCTCTTTGATTTATTTTCGTATATTTTATACTATCACCGTTCATTTAACCGCTCCTCCATAATATAATAATCTACTTAATCGGTAACTGCATAGTTACCATAATCATATTTTTATCTTCATCAAATACGCCAAATTCATATCTGCCATCAGCCTTTCTTAGTTCCTGAAAAATTTCTTTGTTATCTTTTTTTAAATTATTATAAATCTCTTTAATCTTCTCTAAATTATCATATTGAAATTTATATAAATTAGTTGACTGCGTATATTCTTTGAAACCATGTATATCGTTTTTAGTATAATCATATGTAACAAGCATTAAATCTGTATTTTCATTTTTTAATAGCATCCATGAAACTGGTTCATATTGAGAATATTTTATCATAAACCCAAAATACTTTGTGTAAAAAGATGCTGCTTTATTAATATCATTTACCACAAATTCAATTACAATATTCATTCTTATTTTTCCTCCTAAAATGTTCCTGTTTTTGGAAGGTGTCCCCTTTTTGTTCATCTCCTTTTTGTTTAATTAAAATTGATTTCAAATTGATGTATTGTATCATTTCTTAAAACACAACGTTTATGCTTTGTTTTAAAAATCTCAAAACATTGATTACAATTAATACATCTACTTTCTTCTCCATTTTTTAGTTTTTGTACAAAATCTTCATCTACTATAAAAGGACGACACATTGATATAAAATCAATCCCTCTTTCTAAAGCATCTTCCATTTGATTTATATTTCTAAACCCTCCAACCAAAATTATAGGTACATTTACATTATCCTTTATTTTTAGTGCATTTTCTAAATAATATGGTGTAGATTGTTTGTACTTTTTAAAATTAGCTCCACTTATTTCAATGGCATCTATTCCGTCTATTTCCATCCATTTACATACTTCAATTTGTTGATTAATAAAATCACTATCTTCAGCTTTGGAAACAGAATCAATTTTAGCAATTATAATAAAATTTGATTTTTTTATTATATTAGCTTCAGTTAATATTTCATGAATAATTTGATATCGATTATTAGTGCTACCACCATATTCATCTGTTCTTTTATTATAAAATGGATCTAAAAATTCGCTTAACAAATATCCATGAGCCATATGTAATTGTACTCCATCAAACCCAACTTTTTGTAAATGTTCAATTGTTTTTATATGATTATTTATATATTGTTTAATTTCTTCTTTTGAAAGAGCTTCTGTATTATCTGTTCCACTTGGAGTTTTAGCAACTTTGCCTTCCATTTTGTTACGACGATAACCCGGATAAGAAATTTGAGCAATTATTTTTGAGCCATATCTATGAACTGTATTTGTTAATAGTTTTAACTTTTCCTCATTTTCACTATCATTTGCGCAAATATGAGTACTATCAGCTCTTTGATTTTGGTCTATAGCCATATGTGAAGTTATTATTAACCCTACTCCGCTTTTTGCTAAATTTTCATATACCTGAATATAATCATCAGTTATATGTCCTTCAAGTGTTCCGAGATGCTCATTTGTTGCTGAACGAATAATCCTATTATTTAATTCAACATCCTTTATTTTTGCTTTTTGCCATATACTTCTTTCCATTTTCATTTTCCTTTCAAAATCACTTTTGCTTTAAATATATTGTATCTCTATAATTACCTTTAGATTTTTCTTATTATTTATTCTTCAATTGCATACATATACACCAGTGTAATTTGGGTAATTTATGTCTTGTCATTAATTCTTCTTTAATATATTTAATCTCAAAATCCATAAAAAATCTTCTTACATCTGCTTCATCAAAAAATCTTTTTAATATACCTTCTTTAGTTTTATATAAATGATATTCTATTTCTTCACCCTGTCCAGCTCCGTGATTTAAATTATTTATTGAATTTACTCTTACAATTAAATATCCATTTATTTTTAATACTCTTTTTAACTCAAAAATAATATTCTTTGTATCTTTTTCTCTAAAATAATGCAAACTCAAATCTGCTATTATAATTTCAAAACTATTATCATCAAATGGTAATCCATCAATCATATTAAAGCATTTTGCTTCTTTGATTTCTGGAAAAATCCTTTTTACATTTTTAATAGCATTCTCAGATATATCACATGGAATAACTTCTTTTGATTTATTAAGTAATGTTAGCACATTATTTCCTCTTCCACATCCTAAATCTAAAATCGGTGTATTACATTTGACAATAATATCATTAAAATTATCTAACCAATTATCATACTTTATTTGATCCTTATTAAATGCTGTATAAACTTCATTCCAATATTTTATTGAGTTCTTTATTTCTTTATCGTTCATTTTTACATCTCCTATCAAAAATCTATTTTATGATTAAACTAATTTAACTAAAAGCTACTCAAATCGACATTAATATGCTTTTTTGGAAAAGAGAACCGTCCCAATTTCCATCAAATCAAAATATGATGAATTGTCTGTGCAAACTATATCATAGAATGCTTTATAATCTTCTATTTTTTCTTCTATGTTTTCATCCAAAAATCCTATTTTAAATATAT
>DOYA01000152.1:5958-9183 GCA_003518755.1 Clostridiales bacterium
TTTATATCATATAAATTATTTCCAAAAAGTAATATATTTTTTCTATTTGAAATCTTTGCTTTAAGATCATCTGACATTATTATTTCGTTTTTGTTTAATGGATGTATCAATTCTTTGCTTTTTGTTCCAACTATTTTTTCATTTTCATATTTTAGAAAATTCGAATAAATATAGATGTTTTCATAATTAGATTCTTCATTTATTAGAGCTTGTTCTATAATATCTCCTACTCCCGCTGAAATAATTATTACAGGAATACTCTTTTCATACATATCTTTTAAAAACTCTTTTGCTCCATCTCTGAATGGCAAATATTTAACAGTATCAGCCGAGTTTTGAATTATTTCTTTTGTAATACTAAACTTTTCTAATGTTTTAATATTATTTTTATACCATTCTTCCATAATTTTGCATTTTTCTTCTATCGATATTTCATTACCAAATTCATATTTATGGTAATAATTATAAATCTTTGTACATTCTTGTACAAATTCATCTGATACTTTTTCATTTTTAAAAATACTTGCCCAAGTACTATTATTTGAACCTTTAGTTATAGTTCCATCAAAATCTGTTAATATATAAAAATTATTGTGTAATATATTTTTTAGTTGTTCTATTTTATCTTTATTATATATTATCATTTAAATTAGATTTCCTCCATTTTTATTTTTAAATATGCTTCTATGAATTTTTTTGAAGGCGAGTATATTTTTTCAGGTAAATTATCTAAATCAAACCATTTCCACTCGTCTTCTTTAGTAGGCTCCATAACTTTTAATTCTCCACTATATTTATTTGCAATAATATGTATTGATAAATAATGTCTATCAGGTTGAATATCATCTGCAATACCAAATAATTCTAAATCATCAATATCTAAATTCGTTTCTTCTTTTACTTCACGTTTTGCACCTTCAAAAAATGTTTCATTATATTCTTGTTTTCCTCCTGGTATTGCCCAACAATCTGGTTCATATATTCCGCCAGTATCTTTTCTGTCTTTAGCTCTATGTCCTAATAAAATTTTGTTTTCATCTAAAATTATTATACCTATTCCAATTTTTATATATTTTTCCATAAACATCTCCCTTAAAATTCTTCTTCATTTTCCAAATACATTATTTCTTTACCTTTTTTCTTTGCATATTCTATTTCTTCTCTTGTACTTTTACCAATATATCCATTCACATTTATAACATAAATAGCATCAGATAAATCTATTTTTATTTTGTGCAATTCATCTAATATAGCTTCTTCATCCTCTGTAAAATCACGGTTCATTACATGAGGTGTAATCCCTATTACTGCATATTTATTTTCTAGCTCTAACTTTTCATACACTTCTTGTATCTTATCCCAAAATCTGACAGAACCACATAATGTAACAACTTTTCTTTTATTCATATTTTTTCTTCCTTTTTCAATTTATTCTTCATGATTTTCATTATAATCTATTATAACTTCTTTCTTCCATTTATTCATTATTGCACTTGTGCATTTTCTTATATTATGATAAAATCAACACCTAGAAAGAGAGGTACTAATAATGAACTCTATTCAAATTATTTCACAAGTGATTAATGCTTTTGGTACATTACTAAATGCTATAGGTATAAATAATAAAAATAAAAGCCATACTCTTTTATTCTTTATTGTTGGAAATTTTTGTGTTGCCTTAGCCCTTGGGCTTTTGCATGCCTCTGCTGGGATGATTGTACAATTTATATTCGTTATTGAAACAATTATAAATTTCTTTTTAGAAAAGAAAAATTTTAAATATCCTATATGGTTAATAGTTTTATATGTACTTATCCCATGTTGTATTTTGACTATAACTTTTAGTTCATTATGGGATATATTACCATTACTTGCTGGTATTTTCTTTCCACTTGCTCTTATTTTCAAAAACTTCGCTTTAAGACTATTAAATTTGCTATCAGTAATAGTTTGGATTCCATACTTAATTCATTTTGGACAATATGCTGGAGCAATTGGTTGTACGATTTTTACAATAACTAATATAATATCTATTATTAGATTTGATATTATAAAGAAAAAATAAACTAAATATCCTTAAAAAACTTTATATGTTTTCCACATCTGATACGCCAACTCTATACTCAATATCTTCCATAAATGGAAATATTTCTTTTACTCTTTTTAATGTAAGCATGGTTTGTCTTGGATGTGGATTTTTGTCATTATTAGAAATTAGTTTCTGAGTATAGCAATTTTTTGCTGTTTTAAATAATAAATATCTATTTTTAACATATGTATAATATATTTGATATCCATTTCTTAAATCTTCATACATCATTTCAAAGGTATAATCTTCCATATAACCTCCTATTTTTTTATCTCATCCTCATTAATACTATTAGAGTATATCATATTATTGTAAAAAAATAAATAGGTAAATTGGGACCGGGTATTTTTTGCACACTGGTAATTTGGGACCGGGTACTTTTTGCACATTTATTAAAAAATAACTAATCCGTATCAAGCATTTCGTTTTTTTAAATCCGTATGGTGGGTATCCCTAAAGGGGGAACCATAGGATTTTAAAAAATGATGTGCGGTTAAACAGGATTAGTTATTATCATTGTTGTTGTAAAAAAATACCCGGTCCCAATTTACCAGTGTGCAAAAAGTACCCGGTCCCAATTTACCAGTGTGCAAAAAATACCCGGTCCCAAATTGCCAAATTGAAAAATGTATATTATTCAAAAAATTGGAAACAATATATAGAGAAAAATTTTGAAAGGAAGTTGAAATTATGAATAACCCATTAGATACAAATAAAGCATATCAAACTTATGTTGACAAAAAATCTCCAAATTCTCCAATAATTAAAAATTGCATTATGGCATTTTTAATTGGTGGCTTAATATGTTCAATTGGTCAAGTGATTTTTTCATATTGTGAATTTAAAGGTTTAGATGAAACATCAGCGGGTACAATTGTATCAATTATATTAATAGGTTTAAGTGCATTTTTAACAGGCCTAAATATATTTAACAAAATTGGTAAAATTGCAGGTGCTGGTTCTTTAGTCCCTATTACAGGTTTTGCTAATTCAATAGTTGCACCAGCAATGGAATATAAATCTGAAGGATATATAATGGGTGTAGGTGCTAAAATGTTTACAATTGCAGGCCCTGTACTTGTATATGGTATTTCTACTTCTATTATTGTTGGTCTAGTATATTTTATATTTAATAC
>DOYA01000001.1:0-3171 GCA_003518755.1 Clostridiales bacterium
ATTAATTATATTAATTATATTAAATTATAAAAAATTATATTTTTAACTCATTTATTAATTTAAATGATTTAATATTTAATTTATATATTTATTTCCAAAAATTAATTTTATTCTAATAAAATAAATTTAATTTAATAATTATTTAAACAAATCCATGACATAATTAGCAACTTCTGGATTCAAACCTTTATTTTGACATTTGACAAGTAATGTAACATGATTAGGATCAATTGTAGCATGAACTAATGATATTTGATTTTTATAATTAGCAGCTGAAATGGCTTCATTATTAATAATATCAATGGCGGCAAAATTACCTTTATTTTTAATAATTTCATGATACTGCTGAGGGGTAGATATATTTATATTCATCTCATATGTGTCTTCATCCGGATAATTTCCCCACAACTCTCCGAAATCATCTGTATTTATATTATGAGGAGAATACATACTATTTCCACTATTATTATTTTGAGCACCTAAATTACCGAACAAATTCATATCGTTACTTGTAGGTGCATTATTTGAATTACTGAAAGCATCAAAGAAATTGTTTTGATTTTGATTATTATTGTTATCTTGATTTTGATTTGAAAAGTTATTTGTATTTGTGCTTCCTCCTCCGAAAATATCTCCAAGTAAATCTATAGAGCCAGTATTGTTATTGTTGTTATTCATCATATTCATATTATTTTGTTGATTTTGATTACTGTCTCCGAATCCTAATAAATCAAAGTTATTTCCATTGTTATTATTTTGATTATTATTTCCCATATTTAATAAATCTTGAGATTGATTATTGTTATTATTATTATTGTTATCATTTTTGATCATTCCTTCAAATAGATTCATTCCTGCATTATTATTATTGTTGTTATTATTATTATTATTGTTATTATTACTTTCAAAATTATTTCTTTGTTTCTTTCTTGGCTTTTCTTCATTACTACTTCCATCTAAACCACCGAATAAATCTTTCATTAATTTTTTCTTTTCTTGATTCTCAGGATTTAGATCTTCTTCTCTCTTTCTGTTTCTATTATTGTTATTATTATTGCTATATTTATCATAAGTTGAAGAAGTAGTGGAACTTCCCCCACCTATTCCAACAAAATTATTACTTCCTATTCCTTCTGTATTGATAAAGCTAGGTTTATTACTTCTTACTTCTTTTTTCTCTTCTTTATACCCTTCGGCTCCCCATTTTTGTTCACCTTTTACATTTAGTTCATTTTTCATATTAGTTACAAGATTATCATCTTTTATATCATATAAACTATTTATATTATTTCCTTTAGATGGCATACTCAAAATATTTGCATTCATAGCATATGGTCCTACATTCAATTGGACTTCATTAGAACTGAACTTATCAGCAAACATTTCTGACATTGATGGATCATATACTTTTCCATTACTTTTGCTTTGGACATAATTATTCAAAAATGATAACTCGAAATCAATGGAGGGATTCTCTTCTATAGTGGTAAATTTATTTTTATCTATGGGGGCATTTTTCACCTGGGTTCTTTTGTATTCCAGACATCTTTGTTGTAGTTCTGTATTTTTTTCTCTTGAATATCTTTCCATTATATCATTTACTAAATTTTGTTCTGAAAAATTGATATTTGAATTTATTTTAGCTATGGCACTGATTAAAAGACACTTGGTCATTTCGTCATCATATGTTTTGTTTAAAAGGTATGATAGCATTTGAATTATTCCTTTTATTTTTTCATTATCATTAAAATATAATTTGCAAGTATATTCCCCGATTACCCAAGCCATCAACTTCACGAAACTTTCAGGTAGAACTGAATAGTTTTCAACTATAGTAGCATAGTTTTCAATAGTATATCTTTTAAATTCATTTAAATCATCTGTTTCGCTTTCCCATTCACTTATTATAGCAACGAGTTTAGATAAAATGTCATCTGTTATCATGTCACCGAAGCTAACAAATAAGTCATTCATTACTTTTATAAACCAAGTTTTATTAGGGGCAAATCGCTCAGTTAATTCAGTGATTTTTTGCAATATGTCTTTTTTGCTTTGATTTTCTAATGTTGTGTGTTTTAGATAATTCATCATTTTATCAACTATGACTTCAACGTTTTTTAAATTAGTCATTTTATATAATAATTCAAATGTGTTCTTTTTTAAAGTTTCGTCGTTTTCTTCTAAGCAATCTACGATGACTTTTTGATGGCTCATTACATAATTTGGATTTATTTGTATAATTAAAGTTAAACCATTTATACCAGTGCACCTCAGATTTGGACTCTCACTTGATAAAAATCTTGAAATTGTTGTTGAAGCTAATTCTATCAAGTGGGAATTTGGATAAATGGTACAAATAGTTTTTAAACATTGATATACAATGGCATATCCAATATTTATTCCAGTGTCATCAGCTCTTCTGAGACATTGCCCTAAAATTTCATACATATTTTCACTACTACTTTGATCATCTCTTCCAAGAATAGATAAAATTTCTAGTAATATGACTTGTATCCACGGGCCAGGGAATCTATGATAATCATATTCCCTAGGCAATTTATGTTCTATAACTTGTTTTAAAATTGTAACCAAAGGATTTACTAAATCTTTATATTTTTCTGGATTTTTGGCAATTCTTTCTCGGAAATAAGGCAAAGTGGCTGCCATAACCGATGGGTCATAGTCACAAATTAATTTTCTCATTCTGTCCTCGCAATCAGGGACATAACTTGGATCAACTTGATAAAATCGATATAAACACATTACTGCTTTTTTTCTGATTTGCTCATTTCTGTTATCTAGTAATTTCATTACTGGCTCTGTGACTGCTTGCATAATTGTAGGATCGGCAAATTTTATTACTGTATTGAGTGCCATGCATACTTCCACCCAATTTGAACTTTGTAAATCTTTTTGTAGAGATGCTACTAATAATATTAAAAACTCACTATTCTCATTTAATAATAAAGAACAAGCAAGATATCCTACTCTTTTATTTAATATATTTTTATCTTGAGTTAAATTTACAGCATATAAATGGGAAAAAGATGCATCATGTCCCAACATTTCAATATATATGGCACGGATTAAATATTCCTTCATAATTTTCGGAGCAACACCGCTTTGTTTTATTGTGGTTTTTAGAGTTTCACATTCTTTGGAAATTATTTT
>DOYA01000001.1:3251-3379 GCA_003518755.1 Clostridiales bacterium
CGACTATCACCTATGGCTTTAATTAGTTCTAATAAATCTTTGCTGAGATGGTTGCTTGAGCTATGCATTTTTTTAAATATATTTTTATTGTTTAATTATTTACATAAAAATTATTATTTTTTATTTAA
>DOYA01000004.1 GCA_003518755.1 Clostridiales bacterium
CAATTTTATATTGACTTTTACAATTGTTCTCGCTAAATTTATTTCATTTATGGAAGTAGTATTTCATAATCAAAGAATAAACTATTATAGAAATATTAAAATACAAAATAGCTGGGAAAAAGAACTACAAGAATCAGATGTATATTTTGATAAATATCTGAATCTAGATTTATATGATTTAGAAATATTAAACGATAAAGAAAAAGAATTGTTTGAATTACATTATAGAAAAGGTTTAACTTATGCAGAAATATCAAAAATAACAAATGAAAAAATAAATACTCTACATCAAAGAAAAAAGAGAGCATTAAAGAAATTGAGATTTAGAATGGGGGAATAGAATTATGCAATCAAAGTTTTATTTATTATTAAAAGAAGCTGTTACTGATGATACATCTCTTATAAGAGTATTAGATAAAATTATGAATTTAATAAATAGATATTCTAGAAATTATAATGGACAAATTGATGAAGATTTAAAAAGTGAATTAATTGCTAAAACTATTGAACTTGTAAGAAAAGAAAGCATATATAAAAGATTTCAATAAAAAAATATAAAATTTTTTAAAATTGTTTGTACCAATTTTTCATTTTGAAGTGTTATTTACAGTAGAAGGATGTAAAAACGCTTTCAAAAAAATATGGATTGTACTTTGAAAACTGAATAGATTTGTTAGATACATGAGTTTTGTTTCAGGTAGCCTTAGCAACCTATTTGAATTGCTCCTAACTTGCTATTAGGAGGACAAGCATTACGAAAACTTTTGTATAGTCATAGTTCGTGCGAGCAGTTATATTATTAGTCCATAATAATAATATAATGAGCCGTCCCAAGCAATGAGTGCAAGTCGGTATTCCGACAGGTGAAATTTCTATGTGTTATTAGCAAATAACTATCTAACAATGATTTTATAATTATATTAAATTTTTTGGAGGCAAAAAATGATAGATTTAATCGCGTTAGTTGTGACTCTTATTATTATGAGCCTATTTGGTATAGGAATAATGTTAGCTTTAATAATAATGAGCCAACCGACCACAGAATTAGAACAAGCATACGAAGATGAAGAACAAATAAAATACATAAGAGAATATAATTTAAAGAAAAAAGCTAAAAAAGAGGCTAGAAGAATATTTGTAAACAATTTAATGAG
This sequence comes from Clostridiales bacterium, assembly GCA_003518755.1. Lineage (GTDB taxonomy): Bacteria > Bacillota > Clostridia > TANB77 > CAG-508 > CAG-269. Next base: position 1,155 of record DOYA01000004.1, read on the forward strand.
TAAGATAAAGAAATTTATAACTAGGAGGTAAGGTTAGTGGAAGATATAAACCAACTAGAGTTAGCTGCTTATATTTTAATTATAAGCAATGAAATAACACTATATAAAGACAAAACGATATTTAATTATCTTGATTTACTTGAAGATGAAATGATTAAAACAAAGAAGAATGTTGTATTAAATAAAGTTAAACTATCATTATTTAATAACTTTAATTATAGAGCAAAACTAAACAATGAAGAATGTATAAGTTATACAACATTAGTTTTTAAAGATTTATTAAACTATTTCCATAAAGAATTTGATGATACAGATGTAGTAAAAACCATAGCTAAAACTTATGATAATTTTTCAGTTAGAACTGCTAAAGAAGAAGTTGCTAAATTAAATATTATAACAAATAAATAAGCAAATATAAAATGTGTGAGCAAAAAAGTTCATACATTAGTAATAACAACATAATTTTACTATACTTCAGATATAAGCAATTTATATTTGCTTATATCTGAAGGAGGTATTATAAGATGTCGTTTTTAGATTTTCAAAGTGAAAGTCCAGAGTTTTTGAACAACTATCTAAAATATGTGAGATTTATAAGTTTTAATGCAGAAACAACGGTAAATGAAGCATATTTTGATTTAAGAACACTTTTAAGATTTATAAAACTTATGCTATATGATGAATCAAAACTTAATAATTTTGATCCTGATTATTTTAAAAATATTTCTATAAAAGATATAACACTATCAGATATGAGAAAAGTTACAAATCAAGATTTGCATAATTTTATAAGATTTCTACATAATGATTTGAAAAATAGTCCAAAAACAAGAAATAAAAAACTGGCATCTTTAAAAAAATTATTTGAGTATTTATCTGCAAATAATTATATACCAACTAATCCATCATTAGGGCTTCATTCTGCAAAAGTTGAAAAAAGATTACCAAAGTATTTAACATTAGAGCAAAGCAAAAAATTGCTATCAAATACGATAAAATCAGATTCTATAAATAAAATAAGAAATTATGCAATTACATGCATATTTCTTAATTGCAGCTTAAGACTATCTGAACTAGTAGGTATAAATATCAGCAATATTAAAATTGATGATAGCGAACAAACTATTAGGGTTACAGGTAAAGGCAATAAAGAAAGAATTTTATATTTAGATAAAGCTGTATGTGAAGCAATAAATGAATATTTAAAAGTCAGACCAGTAACTGGAAGAGATAATCCTGATTATGATGCATTATTTTTAAGTTCTCGTAAGAAAAGAATTTCTAGACGAGCAGTACAAACAATTATAAAGGATGAAATGATCCAAGTTAGAGAAGATAAGTTAAAAGATTGTCATGTTCATATATTAAGACATACAAGTACAACACTTCTTTATAATGAAAACAATATAAATATTTTTATTTTAAAAGAAATATTAGGACATAAAAGCCTAAAAGCAACAGAAATATATACTCATGTTCCTGATAAAAAATTAAAGGAGATTATGGAAAATTGCACAATTTCAAGCATTTTAGAAAGAGAAAGGAGTAATAAAAATGGAGGATAATAAAATACCAAGTTTTTTAGAAGATTTAAGTAATTACTTATGTGGAATTAGGAATTTATCAATAAATTATATAGATGATTTAAAATTTACAATATTACAATTCTTGGAGTTTGTTAATATTCACACATTTAAAGAAAAATATGAAAAGATTGAGGAAATGACTTTAAATGATATAAGAAGTATATCAAATAGAGATATTTATGGTTATATATATTTCTTATCTGAAAGACAATATAAGACAAATACAAGAGTTAAAAAAATTGAACACTTAAAAACTTTCTTTAATTATCTATATACTATTAGTCATAAACTATTTAGAGAACCTTTTAAGTTAATTAAAACTGAAAGAAAATTTGAACAAAAACTTCCTAACTACCTATCTCTATCTGAAGCAAGAAAAGTACAAAGTGTATATGAACATTCTTATAAAGTATCTGATATTCGAAATAATGCTATTATTCGTATAATTTTAAATAGTGGACTTCGATTATCTGAAGCAGCAGGATTAAATATAAAAAACTTAAACCTTTCAGAGAATAAATTCGTTGTAATAGGTAAAGGAAATAAAGAAAGAACATGTTATCTTAATGAACCAACTAAAAAAGCTCTTGAAGAATACTTAAAATTTAGAAATAAAATAGTTGTTGAAAATAAAAAATACAAAGATGCTTTATTTATTAGTAACCAAAATAAAAGATTAAGCAAAAGACAAATAAGAACAATTGTTAAGGAAGCATACAAGAAAGCAGAACTTGATGAAACAAAATATGCTACACATACATTAAGGCATACATGTGCTACCCTTTTGTATAGAAATGGCACTGATATAAAAACAATAAAAGAAGTTTTAGGACATGTTCAAATTGATACAACTGAAATTTATACTCATTTATATAATAAACAAGTTATGGATGCTATGCTAGAACACCCTATGGCAAACTTTATGATGGCAGATGCAGTTGGATATTAAAAAGGAGGATTTTATAATGGATACAAGACCAAGTTTTGATAAGACTGCTATACATTCTGTAGAACTTAATTTATTAGATGGACAAGTTGATTTAATATTAAGATCTTTAGAATTATATAGCTACAATCTTGAATTTATGCTAAATGCTGAAGAATCAGATGAAGAAAAAAAGAGGGAAAAACTAGCACAACTAAAATATACTTATGAACAAGTATTATCAAGCCTTGCAGAACAAGTAAATGGAAAAGCTGAAGAATATGAAAATAGAAGAACAACAGGAAGAAACATGCTTGGAGATAACATTATAGATATAATACCTGCTAACAAAGAAAAATTTCAAGTTGGATAAAAACGGTAGAGTAGGGGGAATAGAGGATTTTGTAAAATTATAAATTGTAATTTTTAAAAAAATAAATTACAAAAATGAAAATTTTAAAAATAGATTCTAAAAATATAAAAATGATAAATTAAAAATAATTTTAAAATTTTTAGCAAAAATTAAAAATTTATAAATTTAAGATTTAATTTTAAAATTTGAATTTAAATTTGTGCAATGTTAAATTTTAAATGTTCGATTTATAATTCTAAAAAACGAACATTTGTTATTTGATAAATTTTTTATAATATTTTCAGAATTAATTATAATT
>DOYA01000136.1 GCA_003518755.1 Clostridiales bacterium
ATTTAAATGTTACACTTAAAGAAGCGGGAGAAGAATGGATAAAAGTTTCTTATAAAGGCCAAGAAGGATATTTAAAAACAACAAATATTACATCTGAAACTGTTACACCATTAATTACAGAAAAAAATAGAGTTGCAGAACTAAAGAATAATTTAAATATAGAAATGGATTTAACAAATAAAAGTGGACTTACACTTAGTGATTATAAAACAATGCTTTCAAATATTTCATTAGATAAAAATGGTATATTTGAACAAAATGCAGAGGTCTTTTATAATGCAGAACAAAAATATAAAATAAATGGGATTTTCTTAGCAGCAATCGGCATTCATGAAAGTGGATGGGGCACATCAAAACTAGCTTCAGAAAAATATAATTTATTTGGTTATATGGCATTTGATAGAGATCCATATAATAGTGCTACAACATTTGAAAATTATGAAAATTCAATAAATACAGTCGCAGAGGCTTTAGCTAAGAATTATTTGTATGTTAATGGTACAAAAATAAATGATGATATAACTGCTCGAGGTACATATTTTAATGGTACTACAATTCAATCTGTAAATACTAGATATGCCTCAGATCAAGGATGGTATGAAAAGGTTTATGGGTATATGCAGTATTTATACAATAGACTATAATCAAACGAATGAAAAGCTTCGTCTTGCGTTGTGTTTTCTTGCGTTGTTAGATGGATTGATATTAGAAGTCGGAGGTAGGAAGTAGGAAATGCATATGAAAAAGATAAATAAGCGAACTTTTTGCATTGTATTATTGAGCTTAATATGTATTGTATTAATTGTTTTTTATTGTAGCATAATAAAACACCATGTTATTAAAAAACAATTTTCAAAAAGTAATGTTGAATTATCTAAAAACAATGAAGAAGATGTTTTTAAAATTGAAAAATTAATTATTTGTAGTAGCGCCAATGCCACAGATAAAAGTGAAGAAAATAATCTTTCTGATTTAACTTTATATCAATATACAGATATTGCTGTATATATTAATAATGGGAATGAGCTTACTGATAAAAATACAATTAAAGAACTATATATAGACAATATAGAACTAAGTGGGAATAATAATATAGGTTCCAAAAGTTTAACTTATAAAAAAGCTAATGAATTTGGACTAAAAAAAGAAATTAAAGAGCCTAAAGACAATAATGATATTTATTTTAATGTAGTACATACAAATGAAGAAAGTCAAAATGCAAATTATGATGAACCAACTTTTTTTACAGATTGTTCTAATCCAATAACTTTAGAGTATTTAAATTATGGAATTAAGACAAATTATAAACTTAATGAGGACAGTAAAATATCATTTGATGGTAATATTTTGGAAAGTGCAGGAATATCACCATTAGAGATAGCTTGTAAAGTAAAGTTTAAAATTAATATTATAAATAATAAAAATGAAAAATATTCATGTCCAATTAATTTTGATATCCCATTGGATGATATTTATTCAGGTACAACAATGAAGGCTAAAAATACAAAATCTGAAAAGTATGTATTTTTTAGAGAGTATTAATAGAAATTTAATATTATAAAATCAAAATAGAGTATAAAATAGATAACATTTTATACTCTATTTTCATATTTAAAAAAATTATAAATAAAATTAATAGAACTACAAAAAATAATAAAAGAGTTATTTATTAAAAAGGAATGTTTGTAAAATGAAATTTAGAGATTATGTAAGCATTTTAAAAAGAAAAATACAAACAAAAGAAAATGTTGTATATGTATGTATAGGTTCAAGTAGGTTTTTGTGGGACAGTGTAGGGCCATTTGTAGGCAGTTTCTTAAAAGAAAAGATGAGCAATAAACTTATAATTGGAGATATGAACAATAATATTTGTGATAAAAAAGATTTATTATTTTATTATCCAAAATTAAAAAACAAATATATAGTTGCAATTGATGCTGCAATTAATAATGAACTAAAGAATGATATTTATGTAAACAATAATTATATTGCTATGGGAACAGCCTTTAATTACAATAAAGGAAATATTGGAAATGTATGTATAAAAGCAGGAATATCAAATTGGCAGACTATAACTTTATCTGAGGTAAAAGATATTTCACAATTTATTGCAAGAGGAATATTAAACTGTGAATTGTATTCTTAACCCATAGTTAGAGTTCAGTAATGAAAAATAATTAAGATATCGTAGGGGCGATTTTAATCGCCCGAAATACTAATTGAGGTAAAATGTATACGGCATAATAAAGAATTATAAAAATTTTAGTCTCTACTAAACTGTGACAAATTGTATAAATTTACACGTTTTTTTATTGACGTAATAGGAAAAAAATGATAAAATAATGTCGAAATATTAGAAAGAAAAGAAGAATTATGAATAGAAAAAAAGAATTAAAAATTATAGTATTATTAATATCAATTTTAGTTATAATTTCTTTAGTTATTATTACAACAAAAAAAATAATTAAAAATCAAAAAACAGAAGATAGTAAAATAATGTCCACTTTTTCAGAAACAGTAGATGAACCAAATAATGTAGATGAAGAAATTGCTGATGTAGCAGAAAATGAAGATTCTGAGCTTGAAATGGTTAATCCAGAAGACACAAGCTGGGATGAAGAAGCAGAAGATACAAAAGTAGATGAAAAAGAAGAGGAAAAAGCAAAAACAACTAGCACAGCTCAATATTATATAAAAATTAATTATACTTCAAATGTTGTTACTATATATACAAAAGATGCAGAAGGAAATTATACTGTTCCAGTAAAGGCATTAGTATGCTCAACAGGAGTTGCAACACCAACATCTGGGGTATATAAAATGAGTAATAAATATAGATGGCATTTACTAAATGGTGGAGTATATGGTCAATATTGTACAAGAATTACAGGGCATATTTTGTTTCATTCTGTACCATATTCTTCAAATTCTCCTGATAGCTTAAAATATACAGCTTATGATAAATTGGGAACAAAGGCATCAGCTGGTTGTATCAGACTTACAGTTCAAGATGCAATGTGGATTTATAATAACTGTGCAAGTGGAACATATGTTGAATTTTATGGAGCATCAGATCCAGGTCCTTTAGGTAAACCATCAGCTAGAAAGATTTCATCAAATGTAGAATGTAGAAATTGGGATCCAACAGACCCTGATCCAAAAAATCCATGGAATGGATATGTAGAGCCTGTAAAAATAGAAAATGTACAAGAGGTTGAAAAAACTGAAGAGAATAATACTACTAAAGAGGAAAATACAATAAGTAATATACAAAATGAGTCATCAAACACACAGATAGAAACTAATACTAATACAGACCATAAAACAGAAACAAATACAATTACTAATACTAATTCAATCCAAAATTCAAGTAATGAAAATCCAATAGAAACAAATACAAATACTAATTCAAGTCAAAATACGAATAATGAAAAGCCAAAAGAAACAAATGAAAATAACATTAATAAACAAACAGCTAATAACCAAGAAAAAGAAAATAGTATTTTGAATAAAGAAAGCACTAAAGAGTCTGATGATTTAAATAATACAGTTCAAAATAATTAATATATAAAAAAATATAAAAGAAAGGTGTGTGTTATTATGACTGATGTAGAAATCGCAAGAAATACAAAATTAGATGATATAACAGAAATTGCTAAAAGATGCAACTTAAATGCTGATGAAATTGAACAATATGGGAAGTATAAAGCAAAAATAAATGAAAAAGCATTTGAAAGACTAAAAAATAATGAGAATGGAAAATTAATTTTAGTTACAGCAATGAATCCAACACCACTTGGTGAAGGGAAAACAACAATATCTATTGCAGTTGCAGATGGTTTAAATAGATTAAACAAAAATGCTGTACTTGCATTAAGAGAGCCATCATTGGGACCAGTTTTTGGAATAAAAGGTGGAGCAACAGGAGGAGGAAAGGTGCAAGTTGCGCCAATGGAAGATATTAACCTTCATTTTACAGGAGATATCCACGCAATAACAGCTGCTAACAATTTATTATCTGCAATAATAGATAATCATATTTATTTTGGAAATGAGCTAAAAATTAAACAAGTAACATGGAAAAGATGTGTAGACTTAAATGATAGACAATTAAGAAAAGTTGAAACAGGATTATCTGGAGAAAAAAGCATAGTACCTAGAGAAGATGGATTTGACATTACTGTTGCTTCTGAAATAATGGCTATTTTATGCTTATCAAAAGATTTAGCAGATTTAAGAAAAAGACTTGGTAGTATCATTATTGGTTATAATGAAGAAAATGCTCCTGTTTATGCAAAAGACTTAAAGGCAGAAGGAGCTATGGCTGTTTTATTAAAAGACGCAATCAATCCAAATTTAGTACAATCATTAGAACATACACCTTGTATTATTCATGGTGGACCTTTTGCAAATATTGCACATGGATGTAATTCTGTTAGAGCAACAACACTTGCATTAAAACTTGGAGACTATGTTGTTACAGAAGCTGGATTCGGTTCTGATTTAGGTGCTGAGAAATTTATGGACATTAAATGTAGAAAAACAGGATTAAGACCAAATGTGGTTGTAATAGTTGCAACAATAAAGGCTTTAAAATATCATGGTGGAGCATTAAAAGAAAACATTTTAGAAAAAAATGATGAGGCCTTATCAAATGGAATGGAAAACTTATTTAAACATGTACATAATATAAAAAATGAATTTGGTGTTAATGTAATTGTAGCACTAAACAAATATAATACTGACACAGATGAAGAAATAGAATATGTAAGAAGTGAATTAAAAAAACAAGATGTTGAATTAAGTCTTGTTGAAGGATGGGCAAAAGGTGGAGAAGGTGCAATTGATATTGCTGAAAAAGTTGTTCAATTAGCTGATAAACCTACTCATTTCAATTTCATATATGAAGATAATGATTCTATAAAAACAAAAATTGAAAAAGTTGCTAAAAAAATATATGGTGCAACAGGAGTAAAATATTTGGATGAGGCTATTCAGAATATAGAAAAAATAGAAAAATTTGGAAAATCAAATTTACCAATTTGTATTGCAAAAACCCAGTATTCTTTATCTGATGATGATAAAAATTTAGAATGTAAAGAACCATTTGAAATTACAGTAAGAGATGTAGCGCTTAAAAATGGTGCAGAATTTATAGTTGTATATAGTGGTAAAATTCTTACAATGCCAGGTCTTCCAAAAGTTCCAGCAGCAGAAAGTATTAATTTTGATGAAAATGGAAATGTGGTTGGAATATTCTAGCCACCTCCGACCTCTTACATCAAAATGAGAGTACAAATTTAATTTATTTATATTATAAATTGAGAAAGGACGAACAACAATGAACAATAATAGTTTCAGTGAAAGTTACAAAAATGCAGGAGTAGATGTTACAGCTGGATACAAATCAGTAGAATTAATGAAAAAATATGTTGAAAGTACATATACTAAAAGTGTATTGTCTGGAATAGGGGGCTTTGGTGCTCTTTATTCTTTAAGTGATTTTAAAAATATGAAAGAACCAATTTTAGTTTCAGGTACAGATGGTGTAGGAACAAAACTAAAATTGGCTTTTTTAATGCAAAAGCATGATACTGTTGGACAAGACTGTGTTGCAATGTGTGTTAATGATATTATATGTGTTGGTGCAAAACCACTATTCTTTTTAGACTATATGGCACTTGGAAAAAATGTTCCAGAAACAGTTGCAACTATTGTAAAAGGTGTTAGTGATGGATGTAAAATGGCTGGATGTAGTTTAATTGGTGGAGAGACAGCTGAAATGCCAGGATTTTACCCAGAAGATGAATATGATTTAGCAGGATTTTCTGTAGGAATTGTAGACAAAGAAAAAACTATTAATCCAGATAAAATCAATGTTGGTGATGTTGTAATAGGTCTAGCATCATCAGGAGTTCATTCAAATGGATTTTCATTAGTTAGAAAAGTATTTGATGTCAATAAAGAAAACCTAAATCAATATATTGAAGAACTTGGAACAACTTTAGGAGAATGTTTATTAACTCCTACAAAAATATATGTAAAGCCAGTTCTAGAATTAATAGAAAAAATTGAAGTAAAAGGTATTTCACATATTACAGGAGGAGGCTTTTATGAAAATATGCCTAGAATGCTAAGAGATGGAGTAGGAATTAAAATTGATAAAAACTCATATGAAGTTCCAGCAATATTTAAGCTTATCCAAAGCAAAGGTAACATTCCTGAAAGAGATATGTATAATACATTCAATATGGGAATTGGAATGGCAATTATAGTACAGAAAGAAGATGCAGAAAATGCAGTTAAAATATTAGAAGAACAAGGAGAAAAAGCATACATTATTGGAGAAGTAATTGAAGGAAATAAGAATATTGAAATTGATGTATGAGAAGTGATATGTAGGAAGTGAGAAAGGAGTAAATAAATGGTTAGACGAATTTATGTTAAAAAGAAAAATGGTTTTGATATTGAAGCAAAAGGAGTTTTAAATGACTTAAAAGAAAATCTTCAAATAAAAGAGCTAGAAGATGTTATTGTACTTAATAGATATGATGTAGAAGGTGTAGAAGATAGTGATTTTGATAAAGCAAAAACTACTATTTTTTCTGAACCTCAAGTAGATGACTATTTTGAAGATGAATATAATTATACAGGATACAAAGTATTTGGTATAGAGTTTTTACCAGGACAATTTGATCAAAGAGCAAATTCTTTATCAGAATGTTTACAAATATTAACAGAAGGAGAAAGACCAACTGCTAAAACAGCTAAAATATATCTTTTAAAAGGTAATCTAACAGATATACAAGTTGATAAAATAAAAAAGTATTTAATAAATCCAGTAGATTCAAGAGAATGTTCATTAGATAAAGTAGATACTCTAAAAGATAAGTTACAAATCCCTGAAGATGTTGATATTGTTGAGGGATTTATTAACATGACAGATGAAGATTGTGAAAAATTCTATAAAAAATATGGATTTGCAATGGATATAAAAGACTTAAAATT
>DOYA01000023.1:0-3610 GCA_003518755.1 Clostridiales bacterium
ATATAAATACCATCCCTGTTTCAGGGAATTTTATTGAAATATCTTTTAGAGCTTCTGTATTTGTAGACTTTTTGCTTTTATAAGTTTTACTTACATTTTTTAATTCAATCATTTTTAATATCTCCTAATAAATCTTTATTATTTTTTATAATTAATTTAGTCATCTTTATATTCTAAAATATCTCCAGGTTGGCATTTTAGAATTTTGCAAATAGCTTCTAAGGTGGAAAATCTAATTGCACTAACTCTTCCATTTTTTAATTTTGATAAATTAACATTAGCAACTCCTACCTTATCAGATAGCTCATTCAAAGACATTTTTCTATCAGCCATCATTCTATCTAATCTTAATATAATTGGCATATCTATCCCTCCTTTATAGTGTTTCATCAGACTCTTTTTGTAATTTATATCCATATTTCCAAATATAAGTAAGGGATATAATTATTATAACTGACATTAAACTAATTTTAAAGCCACCAACTCCTAATAAAAATAGCAATATAGATAATATACTCATTTTTTTCATGTTTTTAACTGCCTTTTCTGTAAATGGCGATCCAATATTTAGTATTTCTTTAAATATTCCAACTATATTGTCCATTATTAAAACATACATAATCATATCTACAAATACAAAAATGAGAACGAGTACTGCTGATATGTTCCAAATTATATCATTGTTTCTATCAGATAATTTTATTTCACCATCTTCTCTGTCTATAAATTTATCTGCTAACAATTTAATGTCTTTCCATGTAAGGTCTGTTTCTTTTTCACTTGACCCTATATATTCAGTTTTGTCTTGATACATAAAACTATTATCAAACTCTCTTACTGTATCTCCCAAAAAGGTTGTTTTGTGCATGAATATAAATTGACCTAAACCAATAATTAATATAATAATTGTAACAACAATTGGAACTATTAATAAAGCTTCTAAAATTGATACTATTTCTTTAAAAAATTTCATTTTTTTATTCATTTTTTCTTCATCTGTTAAAGTAATTTCTTTTTTCTTTTTCATAATTCTTTCCTCCAATTCATAATAAAAACAACTAAATCTTTTTTTTTACAACTCTATTTTAACACATTGTTTTATTTTTGTCAATATTTTTTTTACGTTTATCGTTAATTTTGTTATTTTTATCATTTAATTATTATTTAACTTCAAAAGAATCTCTCTATTATATTTTAATCTTAATATCATCATAAAAAAAACGAAACTTAAATTTTCTAAGCTCCTTATGTCGCTAAGAAAATTTAAGTTTCGCATATTTACCCTAAAGCCACATCTAAAATCATCATTATTACAAATCCTATTGCTACACCTATTGTTCCTATATTAGAGTGTTCACCTGTTTGTGATTCTGGTATTAGCTCTTCTACTACTACATATATCATTGCTCCTGCTGCAAATGATAACAAATAAGGAAGTATAGGAACAACTAAATTAGTTAAGCAAATTGTAAGTATTGCACCTATTGGCTCAACTATTCCTGACAAAGTACCATATAAAAATGCTTTTGATTTTGACATACCTTCACTTTTAAGTGGCATTGATATTATGGCTCCTTCAGGGAAATTTTGTATTGCAATTCCAATTGCAAGTGCAATTGCTCCTGCCATTGTTATCCCTGTATTTTGTGCTAGAGCTCCTGCAAATACAACACCTACTGCCATCCCTTCTGGAATATTATGAAGTGTTACAGCCAAGACCATCATTGTAGTTTTTTGAATTTTTGATTTTAATCCTTCTGGCTTATCTGTATTTAAATGTAAATGTGGAATAATACTATCTAATATCAATAAAAAACATATTCCAAGTAAAAAGCCAATTGTAGCTGGCATCCATGTAATAACCCCTTGTTCTTCAGCCATATCTAGTGCTGGTATAATTAAAGACCAAATTGATGCTGCAATCATTACACCTGATGCAAATCCTAATAATAATTTTTCTATTTTTTTATTTATCTTGTTTTTCATAAGAAAAACCATTCCAGATCCTAAAGTAGTACCTAAAAATGGAATTAATAATCCATAAAAAAGTTTCATATTTATAATTACACCTTTCTTTTATATTAATTCTTTTATCTTTTCTTCCATGTCTTCTGGCTTAAAAGTTGGAGAATATCTTGCTACAACATTTCCTTCTCTATCTACTATAAACTTAGTAAAATTCCATTTAATGTCTCCATCTTTTTTACAGCTAGAGCTTATTTTTTCAATAGCTTTCATTGCCATTTTATTTTTTATTCCATCAATAATATCTTCTTTTATTTCATTTTTTATATAAGTATATAAAGGAATTTCATTTTCTCCATTTACATCAACTTTTGTAAATTGGTCAAAAGAAGTATTATACTTAAATTGACAAAACTCATGTATCTCGTCATCAGTTCCTGGTGCTTGTTTTCCAAATTGATTACAAGGAAAATCTAGAATTTCTAGTCCTTTATCATGATATTCCTTATATAACTTTTCTAGTCCTTCATATTGTGGTGTAAAACCACATCCTGTAGCAGTATTAACAATAATTAAAACTTTCCCTTTATAATCTGAAATTGAAATTTCTTCACCATTTCTATTTTTTACTTTATACTCATAAATTGACATATAAATTTCTCCTTTACTTCAATCTACAAGCATTATATACTAAAAGGCTTATAAATACAATAAGTCAATCATAATTATTTGTTGTAATATTAGAAGATAATGGTTTACATTAGAAAAATAAAAGAAATAGTGTTATATAAATAATTTAAGAAGTTTCGAATGTGATTGGAGAAGGGATAATCATTTCTTTAATATAAATTAATGAGGAAGCGATGGCTTGCGTAGCAAGAGCAGCGAGAGGCTCGTTAATTTATATTTTAGAAATGATATCACTTCGTATTGAGCCGAGAAACTTTGAAAATTATTTATATATCACTATTTCTTTATATCATTCTTCATAAAAAATATCTCGTAACACTATAAAAAGCTTTATTCTGTAATTTACTGTTTTCTTGTATCATTAAATCCTAATAAATAAATACCCTGATATTCATTATTTAAAAACAATTCCACTAGATGTATTTTATTTTCCAAATTATCTTCTTGAGAAATATCCTGATTCACCTTTGATAACACATATTCGCTATTTGGTTTCATGTTTAAAATTGAAAGTTTATTATTTCTTTTGTTTTTACCAGGTGTCAACATATGAAGTGAAAATGAATAATTATCATCATTTATTTTAAGTTTGCCTTTAGATATTGTTATTTTATTGGGTATATTTGATAAATTATCAAACAAATATATTTCCATTGGAACACTATTTTTGTTTGTTTCATCATTTTGATTATAACTTATATTTAATAATGGAAGATCTGTACATTTAAGGTTATATATATGATATTCTTTTTCATTATAAATCATTATTTTAAATTGATAATCGCTTTTAACTTTTTCGTCTGTTATTTCATCTGCCCAAACTGCTAATTTTACATTGTTATTTGCATCATACTCAACTTTTGGATTATACTTATTTGAACTATCATTTATCAAAGAATAGTATAAAGTATTACTCTTTTCATCAATTATTAATTTATAATCATTAAATCTAATA
>DOYA01000023.1:3670-3812 GCA_003518755.1 Clostridiales bacterium
TAATCATTAAATCTAATATCTTCTAGCCTTAAATTATTATTTTCAGTTCGTGATTTTTGAATGCTATCCCATTTACTTTCACTTACAGAAAGGTTATTAAATCTATGACTCGGATTCAGCACAACTATTAAAATAATAACCA
>DOYA01000024.1:0-1129 GCA_003518755.1 Clostridiales bacterium
TAATTTATAATCATTAAATCTAATAACTTCTAACACTAAACTATTATTTTCAGTTCGAGAATCTTTAATAGAATTCCATTTGTTTTCACTTACAGAAAGTTTATTATATTTATGGCTTGGATTCATCACAATTATTAAAATAATAACTATAGCTGTAAAAATACTAACAGCAATTAATATATTCCTTCTACTCATAGTTTTATTTCCTTTATTCTTTAAATTCATTAGTTGGAAAAGAATTAAATTTTGACAAGAAAAATTTAATAAAATTCACATTAATTGTTTATTACATAATTGGAAAAAGAATTGTGATTTTGGCTAGGCAAACAAGCAAGAAAACCGGAGGCGTGCTTTGTGCACGTTGAGGATTTTCGTAGCGTAGTTTAACAACGCCAAAACGCAATTATTTTTTCAATTTAGACTATATCGTCTGCATCATATTCAATTATAGAATACTTATCAATTCTTTTATTCTTTGATAATTCACCATTTAATTCCTGAATATTCTTATATGTAAGCTCTATTGCATAGTCATAACCTTTTGAAGAATAATTCCTTGATTTAAATTTATTACTTATTTTTCTGTCTTTAAACATTTTTGTTAAATCTTGTTCAACATCTTCTGTACTTCTTACAATTAAAACAAATGATTTTCTACCAAAGTTTAAATGTTCTAGCGCTATTAATACAAGTGTAACTGCAACTGATGTTAATACTCCTACTTCAAACAACTGACATCCACATATAATTCCTATAAATACACTCCATAATAAATACATCATATCTACTGGATCTTTAACAGATGTTCTAAATCTTATAATTGCTAATGCTCCTATTGTTCCTAATGTTATTACTAAATTTGACTGTAAGCAAAGTATTATTGTTGCAATAAAAAATGGTAAAATTGCTGTAGTTATATTAAAAGATTTATTATAAAATGACCTATGTGATACCATTCTATATACAAAAAACTCATATATTGCAAGTATTGCAACCATTAATAATACTGCTAATATTGTATTTGTGGTTATGCTTTCATTAGCATAGGAATTTATTATATTTTCAAAAATTTCCATCTAATTTTTCTCCTTTTTTAAATCCGCAACTTTGCTTTCATTGTATATGCTTT
>DOYA01000024.1:1201-2746 GCA_003518755.1 Clostridiales bacterium
TTTCTCGACTAAAGCACGAAAAAAGATATACAATGCCGCCGTTGCTACTCTATACAAAAAAATTTATAAACAATTATGTTTAAATTTATCTGAAATAAGAATCAATTATTTTCCTCCCATAATAATACTTTGAAAAAGAACTCTGTTTAAAACTATATGATTCTACAATATTTCTAATATGTGATGGTAAAATTTCATCAAACTTAACTTCTAATACATTTAATCCACTTGGAAGTACATAAAAGTTTTGATAATCCCCATCTAAAAATTTTTCTAGTTCATATGATGCTGAAATTTTCATATCAAGAGTAATTCTTACATTTGTTATTTCTTCCACATAAGCAATTCTTTCATAATCTATAATAACTTTTGGTATATAATTATGTATTAACATATCTATTGCTAACTCTTTTATTAATTTTTTCTCAGTTTCAAATATTAAATCTGTTAAATCTCCTGAAACTATTTTGTTATATTCATCTATAGTTATTTTGCATGATTTTTTATGACATCTGCTTTCTAGCTTTTCCTTTTTTTCAAGAATAATATAGTTTAAGTCATCTCCATAATATCTTATTCTCCACTTAAATCTTTCTGATAACCCTGAATTTGTTGTATAAATAGATATATCTTTATAATCATCAAAATATAAAGAATGTATTAAATATCTTCCGCATAGGAGGAGTATGTGGATCTATCTCCATTATTTCAGATAATCTTGATTTTAATAAAGATAGTTCCTGATTAGTTAAAGTGTATTTCCATTCACTACGATAAACTTTCATAATTATCTTCCTCTTTTTCCGCCATTCATTTGCATTCCACCATTTGGATTCATTTGCATTTCATTTGGGTTCATTTGCATTCCACCTTGTTGTCCACCTTTCATACCTCCACCCATCATTTGATTTGTGATAGTATTTGTTTCAGTTCCGTTAACGTAAACTGTTCCACCTTTTTTCTCAGCTGTTCCATCATAATCAAATGCCGAATTTGCAGTTATATTAATTGTTCCTCCATTTATATAAATATTACCATTGCTATCTACTCCATCTGTATCTCCTTGACCCATTTTTATAGTAATATTTCCACCATTTATTTCGACTGTTGGAGTACTTACAGTAGATTTTTTACTTGCATTTATTCCATCATCAGTTGCTGAAATATTAATTGTTCCATCATCTATTTTTACATATGTTGCTTCAATTCCTTCGCTTGAAGTAATATTAAATGTACCACCACTTATTGTAACTTTTGTTATACCTTGTACGCCATCGCTTTTTGCAGTAATATTATAAGTTCCACCTGTAATTGTTACATAACCCAAGCTAGTATCTTCATCATTAGATGCCTTTATTCCATCTCCACCTGCGTTTATTGTAAATGAACCATCTGAGATTTCTACACTATCTTTTCCTCTAATACCATCATCATCAGTAGTTATATTATATGTTCCACTTTTAATTACCAAAGTGTCTTTTGAAACTATTCCATCATAATTTGATTTAACTTCTACTGAGCCTGTTCCTGAAATTACTAAATCTG
>DOYA01000187.1:0-21306 GCA_003518755.1 Clostridiales bacterium
CAGCTTTTAAAATAGTAAAAATAAGTAGAATAATTGAAAATATAAAGAAGGTCAATTATAATAAAAAAATATATTTAATTGAAAGCATATTTCCTGATTCTGAAAAAGAAAAACAAGAAATAAAAAAATATCAAGATGAAAATGTTTTATCAGAAGTATTATATGAAAGTAACACTGAAAATATTATTTGTGATGAAGCATATAAAATTTATAGAATTAATTTATAAATTATCAAGAAGGTTATTATGAAAAAAGTAATTATAATAGGAGCAGGACCAGCTGGACTTACTGCTGCAGACAGATTGTTAGATAAAAATGAAGAATTTGAAGTTGTTATTTTGGAAGAAAGTAATAGTATTGGCGGTATTTCAAAAACAGTAAATTACAATGGAAATGAGGAAAAGGTGAAAAATAATGAATAAAAGACTTTTATTAATTGATGGAAATAGCATAATGAATAGAGCATTTTATGGAATAATGGGAAATAAAATGTTATCAAGTAATGGAAAATATACAAATGCAGTATATGGTTTTTTAGCTATTTTATTTAAAAATTTGGAAGATCTAAACCCAGATTATATTGCTGTATCTTTTGATTTAAAAGCCAAAACTGAAAGACATAAACTTTATGAAAGATATAAAGCAAATCGTCATGGAATGCCAGAAGAACTTGCTCAGCAAATGCCTATGATTAAAGAAGTGTTAAAAGCTATGAATATAGATATTGTTGAAATGGAAGGCTATGAAGGAGATGATATTTTAGGAACTCTAAGTAAGTATGGGGAAAAGCAAAATCTTGATGTTACAATTTTATCTGGAGATAGAGATACTTTTCAATTAGCTACAGATAAAGTAACAATTAGAATTCCTAGAACAAAACAAGGTAAAACTGAAACAGATGAATATGATAGAAAAAAAGTAATAGAAGAATATGGACTAGAGCCTAAAGCATTAATAGAAGTTAAAGGTTTGCAAGGTGATACATCAGATAATATTCCCGGAGTTCCAGGAATTGGTCCTAAAACAGCAATCAGTTTAATTCAAAAATATGGAACAATTGAAAATTTATATAAATCAATAGAAGAAGGAACAGATGATTTAAAAGGCAAAAATAAAGAATCAATTATAGAAAACAAAGATATGGCTTTTCTTTCAAGAACATTAGGAGAAATAAATGTTAATGTCCCTATTGAAGATACACTTGAAGAATTAAAAACAGAAGAATGGGATAGAGCAAAAGTTTTAGAACTATTTAGGGAGTGGAACTTTAAAAGATTTATAGAAAGATTTAACCTAGAAGATGAACAACCAAGTAACAATACTAATATAGATTTAGCTAATTTGTTTAAGATAGAAAAAAATGCAACTATAGAAGAAGTTGAACAATTTATTAATAATCAAAAAAGAATTATATTTTATTTGGGACTAGAAGATGATTTGAATCCAGAACTTATAATTAAAAGTAAAGTAACATCAATTTCTATTTATAATAATGAAAATAATACAGTATATTCTATAAAAAATACACAAAATGACTTTAATAATTTTTTAAAGCGAGTATTTGAAAATAATGAAATAGAAAAACTTGGGTATGAATTATCAAATGTATATATTATATTAAAACAAATGGGAATTACGATTAATAATATGAAATATGACATAACAGTTGGCGCTTATATTTTAGACCCTAGTATTGGAAAATACCTAATTGATGGACTAATTGAACAATATTTAAATTTAAGTGTTTCAAACTATTTAGCTCAAAATGGAATAAATGAGGAAAATTCAAAACAAATTACATTATTTGACAGCACTGAAAATCAAAAAGAAGATATTTCATATAAAAATGCACTATATGTATATGCAATAGGTAAAATGTCAGAAATACTAACTCAAAAGTTAAAAGAACAAAAAGAACTAGAATTATTTGAAACAATTGATATGCCTACAATTGAAGTATTAGCTAATATGCAATGGAATGGAATGAAAGTAAATGAAAATGATTTAATAGAATTTGGTAGGCAGTTAAAAGAAGGCATAAATTTATTAACACAAGAAATATATGAATTAGCAGGAGAAGAATTTAATATTAATTCACCAAAACAATTGGGTGAAATACTATTTGATAAAATGAAGTTAACTGTAATAAAAAAGACAAAAAGTGGCTATTCAACAGCAGAAGATGTTTTAGAAAAGCTAAAAAAAGAATCACCTATAATAGAAAAAATATTAGATTATAGACAACTAGCAAAATTAAATTCAACTTATGTAGAAGGAATGAGACCATTTATCAATCCCAAAACTGGTAGAATACATTCATTTTTTCATCAAACAATAACAGCAACTGGTAGAATAAGTTCAACTGAACCAAACCTTCAAAATATACCAACAAGAATAGAACTTGGCAAAAGACTAAGAAAAGTTTTCATTCCAGAAGAAGGACATGTATATATTGATGCTGATTATTCTCAAATAGAATTAAGAGTATTAGCACATATGTCAGAAGATGTTCATATGATAGAAGCTTTTGAAAAAGGAGAAGACATTCATAAACAAGCAGCATCAAAAGTGCTTCATAAACCAATAGAAGAGATTACCAAAGAAGAGAGAAGTAATGCAAAAGCAGTTAATTTCGGAATTGTATATGGAATAAGTGATTTTGGACTTGGAGAACAATTAGGAATAGGAAGAAAAGCTGCAAAAGCATATATTGACCAATATTTAGAAGAATACTCTGGAATAAAAAAATATATGGAAGATATAGTAGAAACTGCAAAACTTAAAGGATATGCCCAGACACAATTTGGAAGAAGAAGATATATTCAAGAGCTAAAATCAAGCAATTATATGGTAAGAGAATTTGGAAAAAGAGCAGCAATGAATACTCCTATTCAGGGAACAGCAGCAGATATTATGAAAATTGCAATGATAAAAGTATATAATAAAATAAAAGAAAAAGACTTAAAATCTAAAATTGTATTACAAGTACATGACGAAATGATGATTGAAGCACCAATAGAAGAAAAAGAACAGATAAAAGAGATAATCAAACAATCAATGGAAAGTGCAGCAAAATTAAAAGTGCCATTAATTGCAGATATATCTGAAGCAAACAATTGGTATGATTGCAAGTGAGGTAAAAAGTAAGAGGTTAGAGATAAGATGTTGGAGATAGGAAGTAGGAAGATGAATCTGACCTCCGACTTCTGACCTTTAACTTCTCACTTCTAATCGAGGAGAGTGAAAGAATTTGAAAAAAATTTTAAGCGTTATTCTAATACTATTAGTAATAGTATTATGTGTAAATTTTGACAAAGTTAAAAATTTTACTTTAAAAAAAATATATAAAATAGATTATTCTGAATATGTAGAAAAATATTCGATAGATTATGATGTGGATAAATATTTAATTTATGCCACTATTAAAGCTGAAAGTGATTTTAATCAATATGCTAAATCATCACAAGGAGCATTAGGCCTAATGCAACTAATGGAAAATACAGCATTAGAAGTTGCTCCAAAAGCAGGAATTAGGGTTACAGAACATAATATTTATGATCCAGATGTTAATATAAATTTGGGTGCAAAGCTTATTTCTATACTACTTCAAAAATATGAAAATACAGGGCTAGCTTTAGCTGCATATAATGCTGGAAGTGGAAATGTTGATAATTGGATTAGCAAAGGTATTATAAAAGAAGATGGTTCAGATTTAGAAAATATTCCATTTAAAGAAACTAATAATTATGTGAGAAAGATTTTAAGAGATTATGATATTTATGTAGAGTTATATAATAATTAAATACTGATTCTAGTTAGATAATATATATTTTATTATCTAACTAGAATATAAGATTAGGAAAGTGATAGAATTGGAAGATCCAAAAGTTACAGAAATAAAAAGTAATAATAAGAATAAAGAATATGTAATAAATGCAGTAAGCAATCAAGGAAAGCTATTAGAGTGGGCATCAGATGAATTACAAGATGATGAAGAGGTTGTAAAAAAAGCATTAGAAAATGATGGAGAAGCATTAGAATTTGCAAGTGACAGATTAAAAGACAATAAAGAAATTATGCTATTAGCTATAAAAAATGCTCCTTGGACCGCTTGTTATGCTTCAGAAAGATTAAAAGCTGATAAAGATGTAATATTTGAAAGTGTAAAAACTTATGGGCAAACTTTATATTATGCATCAGAAGAATTAAGAGATGATGAAGATGTAGTTAAAGCAGCAGTTTCAAATAAGGGACTAATTATAAAATATGCTAGTTTCAGATTAAGAGATAATGAAGAAATTGCAAAAATTGCAGTTAGCCAAGATAAGAGAGCTATACATTTTTTAAGTGAAAGATTAAAAAATGATGAGGAAATAAAAAAGATAATAGAGTAGATGGCAGCAGGTACAAGAGATTTTTGAAAAATTTGTGTCACCGGTACCGGAGATTTTTGACAACATATTTGCGAAATAAAAAAATCCAAGATTGATAAATCTTGGATTTTTTTTAACTTGGCAGGAGTAGAAGGATTCGAACCCTCACAGGCGGTTTTGGAGACCGATGTGCTACCATTGACACTATACTCCTATAAGCTACTTATTTATAATAACACAAAAATTTAAATTTGGCAATACAAAAAGATATATTAAATTGAATTTTTTAAGGTAATGAAAAAAATTATAGAAAATGTAGGGGCGATTTTAATCGCCCGTTATATAGTTAAATTTGCCATCATCTCTTTTGCATATTCAATAGTCATTCCTTGTGCAGTTGATAAACGTCCTTCTTTAAGATGTATAAAAGGACTATTCATCTGTATTCCACCACATATTGATAAACAGATATCATCTTTTAAATAATCATCTATTTTTTCATCAGAAATATTATCAAAGCTAACTCTTGAAATATCAGTAATATTAATGCTTTGAAGTATTTTATCATTTTTAGCTAATAGTACAGCATTACCAGTATAAAAATATATTTCTTCAGAACCTCTCATTTGAATTAAAAGGTTGCGGGCATCAGAAATAGATTTAGGTTTTCCGTACATCACATTATTAAATACCATATTTTGGTCTGCAGCAACAATAAGCCTTAAACCTCTAGCTTTAGTCATCTCTAAAACTTTTTGAGCTTTTCTCATTGATATTTCAGCTAATTGATTTTTAAAAGATTTTGTTTTATCCGGAGTTTCATCTACATTACTAACAATTGCTTCAAATGGGATACTGCTATCAATCAATTGTTGTTTACGAAAAACAGATTGAGATGCCAAAATTACACGTGGAAAATTATTTACAATTCTAGTAAAGGGTTCAATTAGGTCATTTGGTTTATCATAAAAAACTATTTCTGTAGCAATATTTGCCATCGTTGTTGAAATATCACTACCAGTTTTGGCAATAACATAAATAGGCTTTCTTGAAGCATAACAAAAGCCACCATTCATACCAAGACCGACACCTTTTTCACTAAATTCAATTATATTACAATCACACTGTAACATTGCTGGAAAAGCATAATCTTTCATTAGGGTTTTACCAGCAGGAATATCTGCATTGCCCCATTTTTCAACATCACGTGCCATTAATGTTATTTCTATACCTGCTTTATTTAAAGCAGATTCTATTGCCTCAACTTTTGCTCGATCTTCATCACCATCATGAAATTTTAATGCAAAGAATGAGTGTAATGTATTGGGTTTTCTTTCATAAGAAATTTGTGCTCTTTGGGCTAGTTCTGACATATTGATACCTCCTAAAATTATAATTATTCAAATTATATCACATTTTAATATAGAATTAAATAATTATAATTTATTTAAATTGTAGATTTTTAATTTTTAATATGATAAAATATCAATGTAATAAAAATAAGGGATTAAAATTATGTTAAAAGATATAATTAAATATGGGGAAGCTGAGCTTACATATAAAAATAAAAAAGTATTAGCTGAAAAACCTATTTTATATAATTTATTTTGGGAGACAACTTTAAGATGCAACGCAAAATGTAAACATTGCGGTAGTAGAGCAGGTGAAGAGAGTAACTTCAAAGATGAACTAACAACTGAAGAAATAAAAAAAGCCTTACAAAGTATTGCTAATAAATATGATACAAGCAAAATTATATTAAATATTACTGGAGGAGAACCACTTGTAAGAAAAGATTTGTTTGAAGTGATGGAATTTGCAAGAAAATTAGGTTATCATTGGGGAATGACAACAAACGGAATTTTAATTAATGATGATGTTATACAGAAAATGAAAGATACTAAAATGGCAACAATATCTATAAGTCTAGATGGACTGGAAGAATCACATGATGAATTTAGGGGAGTAAAAGGGTCATATAAAACAATAATAGAAAATATTCAAAAATTAAAAAAAGCTAATTTTTTAGATTGTTTGCAAGTAACAACAGTAGTTAATAAATCAAATTTAAAAGATTTGGAAGAAATGTATAATAAGATGAAAGAATTGAAAATAGATTCTTGGAGAGTTGTCAACATGGATCCAATAGGAAGAGCTAATGACAATGATGGTTTATTGCTTGATACTAAAGATTATCAATATCTTATTAAGTTTATAGCAGAAAAGCGAAAAAAATCTAAAATGGATGTTACTTATGGTTGTTCTCACTATTTAGGCATTAAATATGAGAAAGAAACAAGGAGAAATATGTTCTTTTGTACATCTGGTTTTACAACTGCAAGTATTTTATACAATGGAGATATATTTGTATGTCCAAATGTTGAAAGAAGAAAAGAACTAATTCAAGGAAATATTAGACAAGATGATTTTATAAACATATGGGAAAATAGGTTTAAGTGGTTTAGAGATTTAGATAAACTACAATGTAAAGAATGTGAAAAATGTGAAGATTGGAAGTATTGTAGAGGAGATTCTTTGCATACATGGGATTTTAAAAATCAGAAGCCTAAAATATGTTTAAAAAGGATTTTTGAAGGAGGAAAAGCAAGTGAATAAAATTAAGAAAATATTTATTAGTTTAGGAGCAATTATTATTTCAGCATTTACTAAAATATGTGGATTGATTTCAAGAGCTGCGTTAGGACCAATGCAAGCTCTATATGGGCCACCGCAAGAACAAGATTTATATGGGCCACCACCATTAACCACAGGAGAGACATTATCAAAAATAGCTAAACCTATTATTTTAGTTGTTATTTTTATAATAGGATTATTTGTTATATTAAATAAAAAAATTACAAAAAAAGTAAAAGCAATTGTAATTTTTGTTTTGATTATATTAGGAATACTGGGATATGTTTTATTGAATTATATTTCAAAAAGTTTTTAATTAGAAATGAAAAATAGAAAGAAATCGATAGTTAACAAAACTATCGATTTCTCTCTTTATTATAAGTTCGAACAGATACGTTATTGGTGCGATTCGTAGACAGGTATTCAAAAAACAGCACCATTTATTTATCATTTTATAAATTCAATTTACTATAATTAATTTAACATAATTTTATATATTTTACAAGAGATATTTCAAATTTTTTAATCTCCATTAAATTTAAAAGTAAATTCTATTTAGAAAAATTTCTCATAAGCATGTCTTGTCTAATTTTATCAAGCACTTCATTGTTTGTCATTTCAAAAACCTCCTCTACAATGTATTCGTAACCTAAATTTACATAATCCATTATATCAGAGATTTTTTATATATTCAATATTAACTCATTCTTCAACATTCGTTCCATTGCGAGGTACGAAGTAAGTAAGCCCAAGGAACTTCCTCTTGAGCTTCTATCAGAACTGTACGTGAAAGTCTCCCCTCATACAGCTCCCAGTTATCTTGCCGTTGGTGTTGCACCAAATTTCCAATGTGAAAATAAATCTGTATTTGCTTTAGCAATTTTATCTAACCATTTTGTAGCTTGCTTTCTTGAATGTATGTTTTTGAATTTTCGTCTTACCCATTTTAATAAACAATAGTTTATATATCTTAAAACCTTGTACATTTCTGTTTTATAATATTTTGCATAATAGTTTATCCATCCTTGTATTTTAGGATTTATAATTCTTCCTATTTCAGCTAAATTTTTATTACATTTGTCTTGTAATCTCCAATCTCTAACAGTTTTGTTAATAGATTTTTGTGCTTTATTACTTATTGCTGGTAGAAAACTTGTAAATAATTCTCCGTTCTTTTTCCTTGCTACTCTTCTTCTAAATGTATATCCTAGAAAATCGAATTTTATATTTTCATATTCACCTTTTCTGTTGTCGTCCTTACAATATACAATTTTTGTCTTTTCTAAATTTAATCCTAATATCCAAATGTTTTAAACCTTTTGTCTAAAACCTTAACTATATATTTTGCTTGTTTTACTGATACACAATTTATAGCTCCATCATCGGCATAACATACCCAAGGAATATATGGATACTTTTTACTCATAAAATCATCAAATACATAATGCATAAATAGATTTGCTAGTACAGGACTTATTACTCCTCCCTGCGGTGTTCCTGCTGTTCTTTCTACTATTGTTCCATCTTGCATTTCAAATGGTGTCTTTAACCATCTTTCAATGTAGAGTATTATCCATTGCTTGTCTGTATGTCTTTTAACCATTTTAATTAGATAGTCATGTCTAATATTATCAAATAATCCCTTAATATCAAAATCTACCCCCCAATCTTTCTTCCAACATCTTTCTCGTAATACTCCAATTGCATCTATTGCTGATTTATTTGGTCTATATCCATATAAATCTTCATAGAATATTTTCTCTACATTTGGCTCAAAGTATATTTTAGCTACCATTTGTGCAACTCTATCTTCAACCGTAGGTATTCCTAAAATTCTTGTTCCACCATTCTTCTTTGGTATTGCTACTGCTTTTACTGTTTTTGGAAAATATGTCCCTGACGACATTCTATTCCAGATTTTATATAAATTATCTTTCAAATTTTCTTCAAAATCTGCTATTGTTTGCTCATCAATTCCATATGTTCCCTTATTTGCTTTTACTCTTTCAAATGCTATTTTCACAACTTGTTTTGATATTACAAACGGTTTGGTACTCTTATCTTGTAGTTTGCTCTACTTGATATACTCCCTTAACATTAGACCGTAGGTTCTCACGTTCCACATAAACGCCTATATTATGTTCATGCCACCTTTGCACCGTTCATCATCTATCCAGTAAACAGGTTTCCGATAGACTTTGTCCCAACCCAAATCGCCATAGTTTGGTTTTGATGAAGTCTTGTACTTTTCGATGCTTTCGTTAGTGGTTCACATGGTCGTTCATCTCCATAATACACACCTGACAACTTTTGTTGCCTTCTCTCTAACGCTCAATACCATATCTTTTGAATATAGCACCTTAGAGTGGTTTGCAATCTCTACCTGTATAGCGATTGCGGTAGACCTACTACCATCATTTATGCAGTTACGAAATTCTTACAGAATTTCTCGTGACACACGCAATTTAGTACAAAGAAAAAGAATATAATTTGGAAAGATAACACAGAGATGCCTTTAGGCGTCTCTGTGAAAACAATTTATTATAATCCGATAAGTTTTACCGTTTACAGTTGCTCCACTTACGTTAATTGTTGCACCATCAGCATCTTTATCACAATAAATAGCATAACCTTCACCTGTTGATGTAAATGTCCCTCCAGTAACCGTTAACTCATAATTAGATTTACTTAATAAAGCGCAAGAACTTCCAAAAAAGGATCCTGAACTTATTATGGCACTATAATGATTATAGACACCAATTCCAGCATATGGTCCAGTAGATGGCTCTCCGTTTGAACTTATTTGAACAGGTCCATTAATTTTCAAAGTTCCTTCTGGATTATTAACAGCAATGCTATAAGATGATGTCACATTTCCACCATTAATCGTTATCTCTCCAAAATTATTGATTGTACCAGCCTCACCATTATGTGAAAATTGTTCTGAACTATTTATAGTTCCACCAGTAATTGTTGCGTTTCCTTCGTTTAGTATAGCATTACTAATTGAAGATGAAATAGTTCCACCAGTAATTGTTGCTGTTCCAAAGTTCCAAAAAAGAGGATAAGTACTTGAACTGTTATATGTTCCATTCGTTAAAGTTAGAGTTCCATAATTTTCAACTAAAGAACCATAATTCGAGGTAATTGTTCCACCTTTCATTTCCACTGTAGCAGATGATAAAATTTCAATTGCAGATTGAAGCCCTTCATATGATTCACCTTCAATTTCCTTCTGTATGGTTTTATTAACATTTGTTATAGTTTTATTATTTAAATTTAAAACTATATTTTTATTTCCTTCTACCTGCACATTTTCAGAAATATTTGCTAGTAAAATAACTTCTGTTTGAGTATTGTTTTTTGTTACGGCATCAAACGCATCTTGTAAAGTATCATAATATGTTTTGTCTATTCTTGCTACTTTTCCTTGTGGCACAACCTCGACTTCTTCTGTTGCAAGTTTTCCATTATATATATCCGATAATGCAATATTTTTATATCTTCCATAAGTTTGATTAGCATTTAATTTTATATCTGAATTTGATAAATCATTGGGAAGTTCTAAATCATCTATGTTATCAAAATATTTGTTAAGTATAGTTTTTAATTGGTCTTTTGAAATATTTTTTCCCTTATTTTCTGCTATTTGACCTAATATATCTGTCTTAGCTTGTTCTATTATAGTTGCTCTTTCTGTATTTGTTTTAGCATCTGTAGCTCTTTGTAAAATGCTATTATCACCGACTTAACATTGATATAGAAATTCCAGCTAAAATCAAAAGGACGATTATAGTTATAACAAGCGCTATTAGCGTTATACCAGAAATGCTATTTCTCCTATTTCCATTTATTCGTATTTTTTGATTTTTCATCAATACTTACCTCCTCATTTGAACTTTAAAATTTAACTATTCATTTTTCCCTCTGCAGTTAAATTCTTACCATTTTTTGTTTATTTACAACTTACCTATATTTTATAAATTTATCATTTTTTTGTCAATGTCTAAAAATATCCGTGTGTGTGTATATATGTACTCTGACAAGTTTTTTCGTTTTTGTTACATTTATATTACGTTTTTATTGCATTTTTATTACAGATTCGTTGTATTAAAATATTTCATCTAATGAGCTTTTAAGAAAAAGTCCAAAATACCGCAAGTATTATAATTAATACTTTAAATATTTTTTAATTTTCTTCTTACTTTGTTTTAGTTCACTTTGTTTTTGATGTTCTTTCTCTTTTTTCATAGTTTCTTCATATTCTCTTTGCCATAATATCGTTCTTTTCTCAATTTTATAGCAATTTTGAATATCAGTATTTAATTGTCTTATTTTCGGAGCAATTATTTTAAGTTCTTCATCAAATTTAACTATATCTTCTTGTTTGGTAGATTTTCTCTTATTTCTTTGCAAATTTTCTCTTGTACCTTTTAAAGTTCTTCCTTCATCTTCTAATTTATTTCTAAAAGTGTTTAAATCGTCTAATGAACCAATTTTATTTTTACTTAATAAAACTGCTTGTCTTGATAATTCATTCATATTTTTTAGTTCAATTCTCATTTCTTTAGTTAGTGGTACTCTTGCTTTTCCAAAATCCATTTTAGCAGGTAGTGGATCAATCTTTAATAGCAAACAGAATAATACATATAGTAACGGTAATTTCTTAATTCCATTTTTTCTCTTTATTTCAAACATTTTTTTATATTCTTCAATACTCATTTTATATTTTTTGCCAAATTTAATAATATTTCTATTATCATAGTCTAAAATTCTATCTATTACCATATTATAAGAATATTTATCTCCAAAGAATTTTTGTAAATAAACTTTTCTATTTCTAGTATCATCAATAATAACTAATCCTTGTTCATAAGTATTTGAATAGCTATATCCTAATTCTTCTAATCTTTTTCTAAAATCTTTTTCATACAAAGCTTTTTCAATACATCTATCAACATCACTTTTTACCATCTGCATATATGGATTTTCTTTTGCAAATCTTTTATAAGCACCTTTATGTTTCCAAATTTTATCTTCTAATACAGATAGTCCATAATATTGACAAATGCAATCTGACACAATTCGCAAATAATCTCTTGATGCATGATAATCATAAAACTTTTTACCAGTCTTTAATGATACAGAATTTATTACTATATGATTGTGAACATTATCTGTATTAAGATGTGTTGCAACCACAACTTCAAAATCTTTTCCAAACACTTCATTTACATATTCTAATCCAAGTTCATGTGCAACCTCTGGTGTAACTTCTCCTTCTGCAAAAGATTGTATAAGATGATAACCTATAATTTTTTCCTTCCCCTTATTAAATCTATTCTTTGTAGACATCATTTCTTCATAAGCAGTTTCAGGCAAGCAATTTACACCAGATACATATTTCATTTCATCGGTTTTATCACCATTCATAACATATTCAATTAAACCATTTAAATTTGTTGTTCTATTATATAATTGTGTAACTGCCATAAGCAAATCTCTCCTACAAATATTTCTTTCTTAAATCTGAAATAATATCTTTAACTTCTTTTTCAAAAATCTTTAATGAATCCACATCAATTATTCTTGTTTGATTTGCAACTCTTGCTATTTGATTTATATTTGTTGCTATTCCCCTTAATTGTTCTAATGTATCATAAAACTTTTCATCTGGTTTTTCTTTTATTTCTTTATTAAGAATACACATTCTAAAAAAATCAGATTCTGATATAAAGCCATCAAAACATTTTTCTTTTAGTAGTCTGTTTTCTTCTTCATTTAGATAAAATGATTTTTTAATTGTTCTATTTCTCATATAATCATCTCACTTTCAATTCAATTTCTTATCAAAGAAATTGATAATATATTTTGTAAAACTTTTTCTAAAAGTTTTGTTAAAGTCCAGTGTGTTTGAAAATGGACTTTTGGATTTGTGGGAGAACAAATTCACTGCTTGCATTTTTAAGTTAGCTTACTAGATTTAAGTACAATACTATGTACATTATTGAAGGTATAAATGCATTTTTCTGTTCCAATATTAGTTTTTATTTTAAAACTAATGACCAACTTATTTGCACAAATTGGTCATTGAAACTTAGCAGAAGATGAGTTCGTTATTACTCATTTTATAAACCTCTTTTCATAAATAATTTTCATTTATTTTTGTTTTTCTTCTTTGTGTTATTTGGAGGTACAATGTGCGTAACTACACTAAAATTAACATTACCATCTGGTTTTGCAAGATAATTTTTCATCTCTTTTATCGCAAAAAATCTAATTGGCTTTTCATTTTTCTTTATTTTAAAGCTAATTGCTTTGTCTTTATAAGTTGCAATTTCATTCTTTATTCCTTCAGTTTCATCAAATTCTTCGCCATTAAAATGGTATTTACCTAAATCTAAATAATTAATGTTCATCTCTTTTTTTAATTCATCAAGATACTCATTAACTTGTTTGTTACTTAAATTTATAGATGTACTTATATTTTGAAAATTACCACTAGTTTCCATTTTAGAAGGAATATCAATTACACCTTTTTCATATAATTTATCTACTTGCTCAATAAATGCGCTTCTAAAATTAACTTTTTCTATACTTAAAGTATTATCTTCATTTTTCTTAATAGCAATACTTTCAATAAATCTCGATATAAAATCTTGTTTTTCTTCTTTAGATTTTAAAACCCAAAGATTTAATAACATTTCCTTATACATTTTACCATCTAAAAGAGATTCTTTTTCAATATCTCTATGTGCAATTAAATGTGCAGGATTATATGTTTCTTTAATTAAATCAACAGAATCAATTTGCATATTCTTTAATTCAGCTAATTTCTTATCAATTACATTAATATCTTCTGCTAAATCTTCCATTTCAAGAATTCCATCTTTATAGACTTTTATTAATCTCTTTTTTTGATCTTTATATTTTTTAATTTCTTTTTCGATTTCTTTTGCTTTATCATCTTTCTTTTCAGCAAGTAGTGGATAAAAGAATTTTTTAACTTGATAGTCATATTCTATAAAATCTAATATATAATCAATTAAAGTTTCTTCAATATCATCTTCATTAAAGTAAATTTTACATTTTTCACAGGTATAATACATATATTTAGATTTTTTTCCTCCTGCACCTTTGCCTGTCATTATTTTTCCACACTTTGGGCATATAAGTTTTTGAAAGAATATATAAACACGATGCCTTGAATAAGACCTTTGATTTTTACCTTTTTGATTTTGAGTGTCTTCCCACATTGCTCGAGATATAATAGGTGGAACAACATTCATATAGATTTCACTTTCTCTATTTTTATCCTTTTTATATCTTTCAAAATCACCCATATAAATTCTATTATTTATAATTTTTTCAATAGTAGAATCTCCCCACTTAGACTTTACAGGAGATGGTACATTTTCATCATTTAGAATATTTGCAATTTGTTGATAAGACTTTCCTTCCAGATACAATTGATAAATTCCAATAACTATATCTTTGGTAGAAATATCAACTTTTATTGTTTTATCACTATCTCTATAATAACCAAATGGGCAAGGTCCAGGTATGTGACCTGCCTTAATTGCACCACCTAAACCAAATTTAGTTCTTTCAGATACTATTTCAATTTCAAGTTGTGAAAGTACTGTTAGCATACGAACAAAGAAGCGACCATTGGCTGTAGAAGTATTAACATCATCTCTATCGCAAATCAAATAACAATGATATTGTTCTAATGTACTAATTAATGTTTCCAAGTCTTTTACACTACGAGTTACTCTATCAAGTTTATACGCAACTATATAATTAATTTTTCCAGCCTTCATATCTTCAAGCATTTGCTGGAATTGTGGTCTATGTGTAATATCTTTTGCAGATATTCCTGCATCTTTATATACTTTATAAACCTCATATCCTTTATATTTACATAGAGCTTCAAGTTTTTCTTTTTGTTCTCCTAAACTAAAACCTTCTCTTGCTTGATCTTCTGTGCTTACACGAATATAAATTCCTGCAACATTCTTTTTCTCATTACATTCAAGTTCTGTACTTTCCATTAAACAACCTCCAATTTTCTAACAAAAAAGGTGTTAGAATAGTAAATTTACCAACTAACACCTAAATTATTATATAAACATTATGTCTTACTTAAAAACAAAAATAACTTTTAGTATTAATTAGCCTTGATAATTTCTCTTAAACTTGAGAGAGGGTACTTGTTTGTTAAATCGTTTATGTAGAAATAATCGTGATAATTAAAAAATAAATATGTTTTATCTTTAATTATGGCTTTATGTGGTTCTACATAAGCAACATTAAACTTTTCAAGTTTTCTCAAATTACCGTTCTTTATCTTTGGTTCACAATTACTAAAAGTGCAAGCCCATTTGATTTTTGAAAGTAATTCATTTTGAATAGTTATTTCTTTTTTAACTGTTGATATCATATCACAAAATCCTCCTTTTTTCAATATTTTACGGCTATTTTTACCTTTTTATGGAAATTTTCATAAAATAAGTAAAAAAATAAGCCAATATAAATTGACTTTTTAAAATGATATGATATTCTTTTTTTAGATTACTCAAACTCGCTTATAGCAATGTTTTTTACGAGTTCGAGTAAATCCACCTTTGGTGCAGATGGCCGGAATCGAACCGGCACGGTTTATTCAACCGCAGGATTTTAAGTCCTGTGCGTCTACCAATTCCGCCACATCTGCATTTTATTGGTAGATTTTGTCTTACGACAAATAGTATTATAGTATTTGTTTCTATTTTTGTCAAGGGATATTTCAAAAAAAGTAAATATTTTTTGTATTTTCAATTGACAATAGGGGATAATTATAATATAATGTTAGCCGAAGCTAACATTGAAGGAGAAATAAATGATATCAAAATCACAAGAAGAATATTTAAAAACAATGTATGTTCTAAAAATAAAAAATGGAGAAATCAGAGTTACTGATATAGCAGAAAGCTTAAATATTTCAAAACCAAGCGTAACAAAAGCTATTAATAATTTAAAAGGGTTAGATTTAGTAAATAATAAAACATATGGGAAAATAGAGCTTACAGATAAAGGTTCAGATATAGCAAAAAAAGTCTTAGAAGCATATGACATAAGTTATGTTTTTCTTAAAGATGTTTTAGGGCTAGATGAAGAAAAAGCAAGAAAAGAAGCGGAGAAACTTAAACTTACTATGGAAGATTATACTTTAAATAGTTTAGCCAAATATGTGCATAAAGTTCTTAATTTGAATGAATTGAATTGTAACTATGATATTGCACAAGAGAGATGCAGAACTTGCAAAAGAAGAGTTAACGATTGAAAAATAATTACAATTTTAGCTGTGTTAAATTTTATCAAAAACGCGGTCACGTACACAAAGCCAGTGACAACAAAATAGAAAGGATTTTAAGATGAAAAACGAACTATTAGAAATAAATAATTTATATGTAAATGCGGGTGAAAAAGAAATTTTAAAAGGAATAGATTTAAAAATTAATAAAGGTGAAGTTCATGTTATTATGGGACCAAATGGTTCTGGAAAATCAACTACTGCAAATGCAATATTTAATAATCCAGAATATACAAAAAAGGATGGGAATATAGTATTTGAAAATGAAGATATTACAAATTTATCACCTGATGAAATTGCAAGAAAAGGTATATTTATGTCTTTTCAACTTCCAGAAGAAATACCAGGAATATCAGTTACTAATTTTTTAAAAACTGCTAAAAATAAGATAACAGGGGAACCTGTAAAAATTTTTAAATTTAAAGAAGAAATTAAACAAAAAATGAATGAACTTCAAATAAAGCAAGAATATAGTGAAAGAGATTTAAATGTTGGATTTTCTGGAGGAGAAAAAAAGAAAAACGAAATTCTTCAAATGCTTGTTTTAAATCCTAAACTTGCAATATTAGATGAAACAGATTCTGGGTTAGATGTAGATGCAATTAATGTTGTATCTAAAGGAATTGAAATGTTCAAAAATAAAGATAATGCAGTTTTAATTATAACTCATAATGCAAAAATACTTAAAAACTTAAAAGTTGATTTTGTTCATGTTTTGGTAAATGGCAAGATTGTAAAAACTGGTGGAGAAGAAATAATTAGAGATATTGAGGAAAATGGATATAGGAACTATAAATAATCTTTAACTAATAAAATAAGATATAGGAGGTAGGAGGTAAGAAGTAGGAATTAGAAGTTGGAGTTCCAACCTCCGACTTCCAGCCTCATACCTCAAAATAAAAAAGGTGATTAAATGAAAACAAAATTAGAAGAAATAAATAGAAATATTTATGATATTAAAAACAAAGATGAATATGATTTTAAAATAAAAAAAGGGTTAACCCCTGAAATTATAAAAGAAATATCAAAACAAAAAAATGATCCTGAATGGATGAAGAAATTTAGATTAAAAGCACTAGAAGTATATGAAAAACTTGAACTTCCAACATGGGGACCAGATTTATCTGAATTAAATATGGATGAAATCGCAACATATGTAAGACCAAAATCTAAAATGACAGGAAATTGGGATGAAGTTCCAGAAGATATAAAAAATACTTTTGATAAACTAGGAATTCCTGAAGCGGAAAAGAAGTCTTTAGCAGGAGTAGGAGCTCAATATGATTCAGAAGTTGTTTATCATAGTATGAAAAATGAGCTTTTAGAACAGGGTGTTATATATACAGATATGGAAACAGCAGTTAGAGAATATCCAGATCTAGTAAAAGCACATTTTATGAAATGTGTTCCAGTATATGACCATAAATTTGTTGCACTTCATGGAGCGGTTTGGTCAGGAGGATCTTTTGTATATGTACCAAAAGGAGTAAAAGTAGAAATTCCAATTCAAAGCTATTTTAGATTAAATTCACCAGAATCTGGGCAATTTGAACATACTTTAATAATAGTTGATGAGGGAGCATCACTTCATTTTATAGAAGGATGTTCTGCACCAAAATATAATAAAGTTAATCTCCATGCTGGATGTGTAGAATTGTATGTAAAAGACAATAGCTATTTAAGATATTCTACAATAGAAAATTGGTCAAAAAATATGTTAAACTTAAATACAAAAAAAGCAATTATAGGTAAAAACGCCAAAGTGGATTGGGTATCTGGATCATTTGGTTCAAAAATATCAATGTTATATCCAATGAGTATATTAAATGGAGAAGGTGCAAAAACAGAATATACAGGAATATCTTTTGCAGGAAAAGGACAAAACTTAGATACAGGATTTAAAGTGGTTCACAATGCACCAAATACATCAAGTATTGTAAATTCTAAATCTATTTCAAAAAATGGAGGAACAGCAACTTATAGAGCTTTAGTTAGAGTAAATGAAATAGCTAAAAATTCAAAAGTATCGGTTGACTGTGAATCTTTAATGCTAGATGATATTTCAAGGTCAGACACAATTCCAGTAAATGATATAAGGACAGATGAAGTTGAGTTTTCGCATGAAGCTAAAATAGGAAAAATAAGTGATAAATCAATTTTTTATTTAATGACAAGAGGCTTAAGTGAAGAAGATGCAAAAGCAATGATAGTAAGAGGTTTTGCAGAACCAATTTCAAAAGAACTTCCAATTGAATATGCTGTGGAGATGAATAATTTGATTAATTTAGAACTTGAAGGGGCGATAGGGTGATTTTGCATTGGGGACTGTCCCAGTTGAAAAATGGACTACATTTTAATATTTGTTATTAAAGATATTTTCATTTTTAAAATGGGACTGTACCCAATGAAAAAAGAAATGTTTTAGAATGAAAAAATTAAATATAATAGTGGGAAAAATGTCGAATTATGTCGATGAAAAAATCATGATAGATATTGACTTTTTCGAAAATTTGATGTATTATAAATATGAAAGAATTTTAGAAGTTTTTCATAAGTATCAAAAAAATCCCACTCTGCAAAGTGGGATTTTTTCGTTTCTATGTATTAATTATCTGATTTTGAAATCAAATAAATCAATATCATAGCAACTAATTTTAGAATTTTTTTCATAAGTAACTTCACCTCCTTTAATAAGAACTCTCTTAAAAAGAGGTAACATAATTATATTACAGAAATAGCTACAAATCAAGAAAAATCGTTCGACAAAGAACGACAAATAATGACTAAATTAATAAAAAAGGGGCAAAGAAAAAAGCCCGATTATTTATCGGACTTTTCCTGTCTGCTGATCTCGATTAATGTACAGAGATCAGCCTGTAGCACATAAAGTAGATCAGTCTGCTCTTTTCGAACAGACACTAGTTCGTTGAGCTTGTCAATTATGACAAATCCAATGAGGATTAAAACACCAATAAGTAACACTATAACTGTCCAATAATAATAATCCATTTTTCCTCCCTGGTCGCTTAAAGGTCTACGGCCAACCTCTTAAAAAACATAGGCAATTTGCCCTAGATACTACTTTAATTATACATTATTATTATTATTTTGTCAAATTTTGGCAAAAAATGTAGACATAATATTTTATTTAAGGATGCTCTTTTTTTCATTGGGTATAAAAAGTGGGAAATATGTCGAATTATGTCGATGGATAAAATTCAATAAATATTGACATTTCTAAAAATTTGATGTATTATATATATGAAAAAAGTTGTATGATTTTTTCGTAAGCTATCAAAAAACCCCACTACGCCAAGTGGGGTTTTTTAGCTACTATGTATTAATTATCTGATTTTGAAATCAAATATATTAGTATCATAGCAACCAGTTGTATGATCTTTTTCATACGCTATCACCTCCTTTTATAAGAACTCTCTTAAAAAGAGGTGACATAATTATATTACAAAAGGCACTATAAATTAAGAAAAAATGTTCGATAAAAGTCGACAGAAAGGACCAATTATCATGAATTTAACACTAAACGAAACACCAATTAGAACAGCTAAAAATTATGCTATAAATAATATAAAATTAGAAAATATAAAAATACCTGAAACTATACAAGAATTTAATGGTTTGAAGTTATTAGGTGATATAGATGATTTTGAAATTCTAGAAATGAATAAATTCACAGAATTTAAATATGGTAATGGGGAGTTTTTAGAAAATCAAATTAAAGATAAATCAAATAAAACAATATCAATTAATGTAACAAATACTAATAATAAAGAATTACATTTAACTTATGAATTTTCTGAGAATAATAAATATTTAATAGAAAATATAGAAATAAATCTAAAAGAAAAATCAAATTCTACTATTGTTTTAGATTATAAATCAATTGATAATACAGATGGTTATCATAATTCTAAAGTAAAAGTTATAGCAAATAAAGAAGCTAAAGCCAATATTATAATTTTAAATATGTTAAATAATAAATCAAATAATTTTATTGCAATTGAAAATGTTTTAGAGGAAAATGCAGATGTAAAATATACAATAGTAGATTTTGGTGGAAAAAATAGTGTTACAAATTATTATTCAAACTTAAAAGGCGATAATGCCAATAATACTTTGAATACAGTATATTTAGGAAATGAAAATCAAGTTATAGATTTAAATTACATTATAGAGTGTTATGGAAAAAATACAAATGCAAGAATAGATGTAAAAGGTGCTATAAAAGATAATTGTAAAAAACACTTCAAAGGTACAATAGATTTCAAAAAAGGTGCAAAAAAGGCAATAGGAGATGAAAAAGAATATTGTACAATTCTATCGGATACTGCAAAATCTATATCACTTCCGATTTTATTATGTACGGAAGAAGATGTAGAAGGAAGCCATAGCACAGCATGTGGAAAAATTGATAAAAAGAATTTGTTTTACTTAATGACAAGAGGACTATCAAAACAAGAAGCAGAAAAACTAATAATAAGAGCAGGGTTTAATGAGATAATTGAGAATATAAAAAATGAAGAAATAAGAAAAGAGATATTTGATGACATAGATGCTAAATTAACATAAAAGTGGGAAATATGTCGAATTTTGCGATGAAAAAAATTGCATATATATTGACATTTAGTAAAAATCGATATATAATATTAATGAAAAAAGACGTAAGATTTTTTCATATATCAAAAAAAATCCCACTCTGCCAAGTGGGATTTTTTCGTTTCTATGTATTAATTATCTGATTTTGAAATCAAATATATTAATATCATAGCAACTAAACGTAAGATTTTTTTCATATATTGTCACCTCCTTTATTAAGAACTCTCTTAAAAAGAGGCAACATAATTATATTACAAAAAGTGCCATAAATCAAGAAAAATCGTTCGACAAAGAACGACAAATAGTGATTTTTTCAAAAAAGGACCGTCC
>DOYA01000187.1:21372-22207 GCA_003518755.1 Clostridiales bacterium
TTTCAAAAAAGGACCGTCCCCAAATGAAAAAATTGACAAAATTTGGAAGAAAGGATCAAGTTATGAATATAGATGAAATAAAAAAAGATTTTCCATTATTGAAAAATAGAAATATAACTTATTTAGATAGTGGAGCTACAACACAAAAGCCAAATCACGTAATAGATGCTGTTAAAAGTTTTTATGAAAATTTTAATGCAAATCCACATAGAGGAGCATATTCTTTAAGTATTGAAGCAACTGAAATGTACGAAAATACTAGGGTAAAAATTGCAAAATTTATAAATAGTAAACATGCACAAGAAATCATATTTACAAAAAATGCTTCAGAAGCTTTAAACTTGATTGCTTATTCTTATGGAATGGATAATCTAAAAAAAGATGATAAAATAGTTCTTTCTATTATGGAGCATCATTCAAATTTAGTACCCTGGCAAAAAGTAAGCAAAGTAACAGGTGCTAAATTAGAATACATGTATATAAATGATGATTATGAAATTTCTGATAAAGAAATAGAAAACAAAATTACAGAAAATACAAAAATTGTTGCAATTACACATGTATCAAATGTTTTAGGAACTATTAATGATGTAAAAAAAATAATTAAATATGCACATAAAAAAGGTGCAGTTGTAGTATTAGATGCGTCTCAAAGTATTCCACATATGAAAATAGATGTACAAGACTTAGATTGTGATTTTCTAGTATTTTCAGGTCATAAAATGCTTGCTCCACTTGGTATAGGGGTGCTATATGGAAAAAGAGAAATACTAAATAAAATGAACCCTTTTCTTATGGGTGGGGATATGATAGAATATGTATATGAACAAGAAAC
>DOYA01000098.1 GCA_003518755.1 Clostridiales bacterium
ACACAAAATATTCTATATACTCTATGTTACAACTTTAAAAATTCATAGTGCTTTTTTATTCTATTCATTTGACAGTTCTAATGAAAGTCGTTATGCAGTTCGCCCGATTATAACACTAAACTCGGGAATCCAAGCAGAATATGTAAAAGCTTATAATAGCACATATAATACATTCACTTTGTATTAAAATGTTAGGTACCATTGGGACCATTGGTACCGGTTCTGTTTTTCACTTGGTTTTGTTGGTAAAAATGGATAATTTCCAAAAGCATAAAATATGGTAGGTTAATAGAGTAATTTTCAAGATTGGAGTTTTTCCATTTGAAAAATTACTCTTGTTTTTTTCTTTTTGTTATAGTAGAATATAATTGTCTTAAACAAGTGCTAGGAGGTAAACCAAATGAAGAAATTACCAAATGGAATAAGTAATTATGAAAGTTTAGTAGAGCAAGGCTATTATTATGTTGATAAAACCAAATATATTGAAAAAATCGAAAATTTAACAAATAAAACAATAATGTTTCTACGTCCAAGAAAATTTGGAAAAACGTTATTCACAAGCGTATTAGAAAACTACTATGATGTATTAAAAGTTGACAAATTTGAAAAACTATTTGGGCAAACATATATAGGAAAAAATCCAACATCAAATAAAAATAAATATTATATCTTAAAATTTAATTTTTCTGGAATTGATACTTCAAGTGAACAAAGCACTATGAATGGGTTTAAAAATACAGTAGCTAATTCTATACAAGATTTTGTGAATAAATATAATATAGAATTTAATATAAATATGCAACAGGCTCCAGAAGATATGCTAAATAGTATATATACAGCTTTTAGCTATCAAAAACCAGAGAAAAAAATATATGTAATAATAGATGAATATGATCATTTTGCCAACGAATTATTAGGTTTCCATACAGAAGACTTTAAAAATTTACTATCTAAAAATGGAAAAGTTAGAAAATGGTATGAAATATTAAAAAAAGGAACTGAATCAGTAGTAGATAGAATATTTATAACAGGAGTAGCGCCAATAACACTTGATAGTTTAACATCAGGATTTAATATATCAAAAGATATAACAAGAGATGAAAGATTTAATGAAATGTTTGGATTTACAGAAGAAGAAGTAATAGAATTAATGGAATCTCAAGATATTTCAAAACAAGAGCAAGAGACTCTTCTTCCAATAATGAAAGAAAATTATGATGGATATAAATTTAGTTTATATGGGGAAAAACAATTATATAATTCAAATATGTGCTTATATTTATTATCTGATTATGTAGGAATAGGAAGAATACCAGATAATTTGATAGATGTAAATATAGCAAGTGATTATTCAAAACTATCACATATGCTAAATACATGTAAAGGAGATGAAAGGGTTGAAATTATCAAAAAAACAATATCAGGAGAAGGAATAACAAGTCCAATAACAGAAAAGTTCAATCCAGAAATAGGGTTTAAAGACCAAGAAATGATATCAATGTTATTTTATTTAGGGTATTTAACAATAAAAGGAGAAGAATTTGGAGAGCCGAAACTAAAAATACCAAATAAAGTAATGAGAGAGCTTTATTCAGAATATTTCCTAGAAAGTATAGAAAAAGAATTACAATTTAGAACACCGCAAAGTGATTATAGCCAAATGGCAAGAGAGATGGCATTAGAAGGAAAAGTAGATAAGATAATAGAAATATCAAAATATTATTTATCAAACTTATCAAATAGAGATTATGAAAGATTTGATGAAAAATATGTAAAAATATTATTTTACTCAATAGCAATGAATTTAAAAAATCTATATTGGATTAAATCAGAAGCAGAGGTTGAAAGGAGTTATCCAGACTTGCTTTTAACACCAAGAGATAAAACAAGAGGCTATCA
Organism: Clostridiales bacterium; assembly: GCA_003518755.1. Classification (GTDB taxonomy): domain Bacteria; phylum Bacillota; class Clostridia; order TANB77; family CAG-508; genus CAG-269. Next base: position 1,900 of record DOYA01000098.1, read on the forward strand.
TTCAATAATGATAGAGTTTAAATACTTAAAAAAGAGTGAAGCAAAATTATTGAAAGAAAAACAAAAAGAAGCAAAAGAGCAGATAGAAAAATACAGTAAATATGAAGAAATTCAAGATATAGAAAATTTGCATAAATATACAATAATTGCAGTAGTAGATGAGATATATGTAGAAGTAATATAATTAAAAGGATTACGATAGGTGTAATCCTTTTTTTACTATTTTTTTCTAGATTTTTTTGAAGGTGGCACATCATATTGTATTTTAAAACAAGAAAATTTTTCTAATTCATTATCATCCAAACAATCTAAATAAATATCTAATTCATCTAAATCCTTACATGCAGCAATTACAGCAGGATTTAAATCTGATTGGAACATTAATTCAAATCCTAATTCAATTGCTTCTTTTAATGAACCATGTTCTTTTTTCTTAATTAATTGAAATGCTTCTCTAAATCTTGATTTTGTAGGATTTTTAAAAGTTTCAATTGGAATTGTATATTCATGAACAATAACATCTTCTAGAGTTTTATATTTTTTATTATTTTTTAGCTTTTTCTCTAAATCAGAAATCGTATATGGTAAAACTACTTTTTTGTTTGAGTCAGAAATAATTAAAGTATCATTATCCATAGGAACTGTAGTATTAGTATTAGTATCAGTATTATCATTAGGTTCATCAATTGATTCTGGTTCTTGTATAATAATTGGTTGTTCTACAATAGCTTGAGTAGCTTGTTTTTGCAATGAAGTTTCTTGTTTTGGTATTTGGGCTAAAGAAGCATCTTTATTCATTACTGGAAGTTTATTATCTTGAGAAACTGGTGCTACTTCATTAGTATTTACAGTATCAATATTTAAGTTAGGAGCTTCTGTTTTTGGATTAGTTTCATCAAATTGTATTATGTTTTCTTCAATAAGAAGATTAATGCTATCAACAGAAACATCAACCTCAAGAAAATCCCCGTTTTTAGATATTTTTAAAACTTTAATAAAAGATGGCATATTTATTTGACAATTTGTAAGTATTGTATAAATATTATTAGAAAAAGATACAAATAAAATATTATTTGTTTGTGAATTTGAAATTTGTACACCAGGTGTTTTTAATGATAGATTAAAGTTTTCATCTTCTATCGAAATATTAGCAACATCATTTTTAAAAGATAATTTATAGTCTGATTGTGAAGTTGATATAACTAGATTATCAGATGGATTTTTAGGGAAGAAACATAGAAAATCTGAAGAAGAATAATCTACTTCTTTAATAGTTTTTGAAACTAATTTATCTTCACTAGTTTTTATTTTTTTAACAGAATTTGAGGTTTTTTTATTTTCAATAGGTAATAGTGCTAAAATTTCTTTTTTATAGTTATTTAAATTAGAGATTGATTTTTGATCTCCTAATATAGTAAGATTTTCTATACTTGAAAAGGTTTGCTGTAAGAAGTTACTAAGTAGTTCTATACCTTTAATTATTTTCATAGAAAGCTTGTTATATGTTTCTATATCAGTTTTAGAAATATCGTTTTGATTTTCTAATATATCTAAAATATTAGTTAAAGATTGAACATTAAGAATATTATTATCTATTTGACCTAAAGCATTTGTAAAATTGTTTAATAGCATACTTTTAAAAATATCATTTTCAAAAGTAACATTTTCTAATTCTTTAATATATAGGTTTAATAATTCTTTAATAGAATTTTGATTTTTCTCAGTTTCTAATACAGCGCTTTTTTCTTCTAATACTATTTTTTTCATATCTTTTAATGTAGAGAATTCTATCATTTTATTTAATCCTTTCCTTACGAAATTAAATTTAAAAGAATTATAGCACAAAAATTTAAAAAATACTATAAATATAAAAAAAATGTCGAAAAATATTTTATAAGCTTAATTGTTTCTATTCGAAGTTTGATAAATATATATTTTAGAATGAAGTGCGTAAGGCGAGCAACCGTAGCGTAAGCGAAGGGCGACTGGAGCAATTCACAGATATAGTTCAATTATATAATTTATTATATAATTGAACATAAGAGAATTGCGACACCAAACGAAATGATAAAATATATATTTATCAAACTTTAAATAAAAATAATGAAAAATAATATAAAAAATTGTAAAAAAATGTAGAAAAAAATTTTTAATATTGATATAATACAAACGGAATGTTATGGTTAAAACATAAAACTTAAGAGGAGAGAGTATGAGTTACAAAAATGTGAATTTTAATAAGCAAGTAATTAGAAAAAAAATGCTTGCTGTTATTATATATGGAATAATATTTTTAATATCCACAATTGCATATTATTTTGTTAATACATCTAATGCACAAAAGGTTTTAAAAATTGGAGTATCAGTTATTGATAAAGATATGAATTTAGAAATTACAAATTTTGAATTAAAAGCTCCTGAAAAAAACAACAAGTATAATATTGAATTGTCACCTATTCAGCATGGTATTTGGGTAAATGATTATAAAATTGTTACAAAAGAAAAATTTGAAGAATTAAAAAAAGATTATGAAGAAAAATTAAAAGAAGAAAAGAAAGCTGAACAGAAAGACAAAAACGAAAACAAAAAGGAAGAAGAAAAGGCAGAGAAAGAAAAAGAAAAAGAAAAAGAAAAAGAAAAAGATAAAGATAAAGATAAAGATGAAAAGAATAAAGCAAAATCTAAAAAAGTACAATTAACAGAAGAGCAAATAGAAGAAGAAAAGGTTTATATTGTTGCAGAATATGATTATAAAGAATATGAAAATGAATTAATTTATAATAAAAGTATTTCAAATACTCAAACAAAAGACAAGATTAGTATAAATGTTTCTGGATATATGCCAGAACAAGCTGAACTTGAAGTTTCAAAAGCAGATATAGAAGAAACTGAAAAAAAGATTAAAGAGAGCTTAAAAGAAGAGAATAAAGATATAAAACTATTAAATGCTTATGACATAAAAATTGTTGAAGATGAGAAAGTTTTCGAACCAGAAGATTTTGATGAAAATGCTATTGTTTCTATTAAAGGAGTTAAAGGGGAAAAGTACAATATTTGGCATATTAAAAATGATAACACAGTTGAATTAATAAAACCTGAAGACCAAGAGGATATTACATTTAAAACAGATAGTTTTTCAATATATGGAATAGAAGAAGTAGTTGAAGAAACAAAAAATGAAGAAACAGATAATACAAGTAAAGCTGATAATACAATAAATAATACTGAAACAAAAGATAATAGTATTGTTGAAGATACCAAAATTGAAAGCAATGAACTTCAAGCTGGAACAAAAGGGCTACTTAGAGCTTCTGCTAGAGATTTGCCTGATAGCACACTAGAAATAAATGATTATGATTCAGACTATTACTATTATCTAGGACAAAACTATACTGAAACTACATCTG
>DOYA01000051.1 GCA_003518755.1 Clostridiales bacterium
AAGTAGAAAAATTTTATAGACTAGGGTATATTCCAGAAAACAAGGAAGAAATAGACGAAATAGTAGAGGAATACATAAATTTTTATATAAACAAAAGAATAAGTTTATCATTAAATGGATTGACACCAAAAAAATATTATGATAATTATATAGAAAATCAGAAAAGATTAACACAAAAATAATGCTAATCTTTTCAAAAAAAATTGTTAAAAATTAAATAGGGACACTGAGGCATTTTTTTCCGCACTCCAAGGTGTCCCCTAAAAGCATAATTGATAAGAAAGGAGATTAAAATTGAAATTTGAATATAAAAGAGAAATAAACTATTATGAAACAGATAAAATGGGTGTAGTACATCACTCGAATTATATAAGATTTTTAGAAGAAGCAAGATGCAAGTGGTTAAAAGAGTTAGGGATTCCGATGGAATACTTAGAAGAAAATGGATACACTATACCTACATTAGAAGTTAATTGTAAATATTTAAATCATGTCACAAGTGGAGATATAATAATAATTAGACCAATAGTAACAGAATATAATGGCGTAAGAATGACAGTAACGTATGAGGTAATTGAAAATAATACAGGGAAAGAAGTCATTAAAGCCTGGACAAAGCATTGTTTTACAAATAATGAATTAAGACCAGTTAATATGAAAAAGAATAATATAGAAATACATAAGATTTTTGAGGGATTAATGGACAATCAAAATTGAAAAAAATGTAAAAATATGCTATAATATTAGTATAAATGTAAAAGGCACAATAAACGAAAGTTTATGTCGCAAAGCCAATGGTCTAAAGGTTATAAAATAACCTATGATAGCAGGTTGCACAAAGGAAAAAGGAGTGATTAATATGAGTAAGAAAAAAATAATAATCATTATTTTGATTGCATTTTTAATAGTAGCTTGTATATTTTTAATTAATTTAGGAAGAAAGGTAATTATTCTATCAAAATATGCAGACAAGTGTGATGAGTATTCAAAAATTACAAATTTTTATAAAAAAACAAACCCAGAAAAAGATGTTATAACAGAGTTTTGGAGAAAAGAAAACTTGGGCTTTTTAAAAAGAACATCAAAAGATGATATTAAAATGATATATTATGGAGAAGATTATAATTGGATTATTGTTGATGACAAAAATGGAAAAACAGCAGTTAAAATACTTAAAGAGGGAGCAGGGATAGAAGCCCAAACACTTTCTACAGGAACACTTTATATGGACAATCTATGGGACAAAATAAAATTAGCATTTATGTCAAAAATAACAACAGAGAAAGTAAATGATATTGAATGCTATAAAATTTGTATTAATGATGAATGGCAATTGCTTATAAATAAACAAAATTTATTACTTATGAGAGAGATAAATGGATCAACAGATACAGGAATAATAGAATACAAAATGAATGAAGTAAGAGATGAAGATGTATTAATGCCAAATTTAGCAGGATATACTATAAATGATACAACACAACAATAAATGTGCAAATTGTGCAAATTGGGACCGGGTATTTTTTTAACATGTAAAAAAATACCCGGTCCCAATTTAAAAATAATGTCAAATTTTACCGGAAACAGAGACAAAATAGCATTTTTATGATATTATATAATAGATTTTTATAAATAGAAAATTGAAAAACTACGTATTATAATTGGTTTTTATTATATAAGAAAGGGAAATATAATATGATAGAATTAATACAAATATTCTTTTTGATTTGTATTATCGAATTACTAATACAAATTCATTTAATTATAAAACTTAAAAGAACAAATGAATCATTATACTGGAATATATTCATTGGAGTTACTATTTCAAGTATAATATCTTCTTTTTTGGTATGTGGAAAGCATTTATGTTATGATTTAAGTTATGCATATGCCTGGATTTTATTTATAGTGGGTTTAACAATTTATGGATGCAAAACTATTATTGATGTAATATTATTATTAATTGGATTAATGATAAGAAATAAGTCAAAAGGAAATATGAGATTAAACAAATTTTCAATTATTATCGGAGCAGTTATTATTGCAATGAATTTAACAATTATTCTAGTTGAACCTATAATAGCAAATGAAATAAAGTACGAAACGAGTATTTTTAATGATCAGATTAAAGAAAAGGATAAAGAAAAAATATTAAAAATAATTATTGACTATTTAAATAATAAATATGGAGATAATAGTTTTGAAGTAATTGATTTAAAAAAAAGCTATGGATATGCAGGAATAAATAGTTATCATGAAGGATATAGAGCAAAAGTCACATCAAATGTATCTGAACATTTTGAGGTTTCTGTTTTGGGAACGAATCCTTCAAAAAGTAGAATTACATATGAGGGATTTATAATAAAATACTATAATAAAAAGCTGAATGAATACCTATCTAATAAGTATAATTTAGAAATTGATTTGGGGCCAATTGATGAAGACAAAATACCGAATGATTTAGGACATATACCGACATTTAATGAGTTGTCTGATAATAATGTTATAGATGAGATAAGTATAGATATCAAAGAAGATTTTGTAAATAAAGATTTCGAAGAAAATAAAAAAATCAATTATTTGCAAAGTGTTTCAGTTGATTTAATAAGCTTTTTAGATATTTCAAGAAACATTAGTTTTAATGCAGATTTTAAAAATGTTCTTGATAGAGATTTAAGATATTATAAAATAGAAATATCAGACAACAAATTAAAAATAATTGACCAAAGTAAAAAAGTATATGAATATAAAATTAATGATTTAAAAGAACAAATTATGTAATAATTATGGAAAAATACCTTGGAATCCAGGTAAGAAAAGCAATGAAAGGTTTGAAAGGCTAATGAATGAGGCACATGCTTTTACTAAAGAAGAACTAAATACTATTGATATTCTTACTTTGGCATGTAATGGAGGAACCAAAGATTTAGTTCCGAGAGAAGAAGCTGAATTCATTTTGGTGAATATGCAAGAACTAAAGTTGACGAAGATTTGAGTAGAACACTAGAGTCATTATATCACGGAGGAAAAATACAAGAAGGAATTTTATGCACTGGTAGATGGTATTCAAATAATTGACAGAAAGAAGATCTTAGAGACTATGCGGAAAAACATAGTCCGGAATTTGAATATCAAGGTCAAAGATATGTACGTGTAGTATCATATCCAAATGATGAATTGGATAGATATTCTGATGAAACAATAACGGGTAAAGTAGGAACAATAAGATGGGTAAAAGTTGAGCCAATTTCTTTCGTAATTAGAAATTGGGACGAAATGCCAAAAAGTATAAATCCACAAGAACATGTTTTTATGATAATATGATAAATGAGGTAAGTCAATGAATAATGAGTTATATGATATGATTTTTAAAAGAAAGTCTTTTCATTTATTTAGAAATATTGGCAAAGAGCATATTACCAATGATGAACTAAAAAACATAGAAGAATATATTTCAAAACTTAAGCCGTTGGTAGATGATATTAAAGTAAAGATAAAAATTGTAAAAGAAGGAGCTACATGTAGAAGAGGGCAAGAATACTGTATTTTATTTTACTCAGAGAAGAAAGAAAATTATCTTCAAAATATAGGTTATTTAGGAGAGCAATTAGATTTATACTTAGTATCAAAAAATATTGGAACATTATGGTTTGGAATTGGTAAAGTAGATGAAAAGCAATATGATGGACTTGATTATGTAATTATGATAGCAATAGCTAAAGTTGATTCTGCAGAAAAGTTCAGAAAAGATATGTATAAGAGCAAACGAAAAGAATTACAAGAAATCTGGAATGGAGAGAATTATTTAAACATAGCAAATATTGTTCGTTTTGCCCCAAGTGCATGTAATACTCAACCATGGATAGTAGAGTCATCAGAAAAGGAATTGAAAGTTTATAGATATAGAAAACAAGGCAAAAGAGGAATAATGCCTAAAGATAAGGTTATTTATTATAATCAAATTGATATTGGAATATTCCTATGTTTTCTTGAGTTGTGTTTAAAAAAGAATAATATAGATTATAATAGAAATTTATATATTGAAGAGAATCATGAAGAAGAGAAAAATTTGACAGCAACATATGAAATTATTTAATTATTTTGAAAGTTTGTGCCAATAGGGACGGTTCTTTTTGACACAACAGAAAAATAAATAATTTATGTGTCAAAAAGAACCGTCCCCAATGGCAGAGCTCAAATGATTTAAAACTTATGAAATACTAGATGGAATATCTACACAATTGAATTACACAAAGAAGCTTATAATTAAAAATTCATATAAAGGAGAATAATAATGGGATTATTTGATAGAATTAAAAAAGAAAAAAATCAAAAAGAGATGATTGAGAGAGATATTAATGCATCAGGATGGGATGCTATTACTGAAGCTTGTGAAAAAATATATCCTACACAAAAGGATCCAAAACATTATGGGACATTAATAAGTTGGGAACTTGGTGGCAATGATCCATTACGAGGAATCAGTGTTTATGATGGAGGAGATTTTTGGCATTTTGTAACATATGGTTTATCTGAATTATATGAAAAGAAAAGTAATAATAAAGAAATTAGTGGATATGGAATGGAATTTACTTTTAAGTTGAAAAAGGACAATTATGATGATGAAGAAGCTGAAATTAGATGTATATGTGGAATTTTACAATCAATTGCAAGATTAACATTTACTAGAGGAGAAATCTTTAAAGCATATGAATACCTTTATTCAGGTCAGACAGAAGGAATAGATACTAAAATGAAATCAAATATTACAGGATTTATAACAATGCCAGATCAACAGTTAAAAACAATTAATACACCAAATGGTAAAGTGGATTTTGTTGAATTTATAGGTGCAACTAATAATGAATTGTTGGCACTTAAAAATAAAGAAATTGATGTTAAAACACTTTATGAAAAAATTGAAAGTGATATAACCAATTATAATAGAAATTCTGTTATATAGTGAGTGATAGGTGTCAATAGGGACGATTCCTTTTTGTATAGAAAGTAAAAAATAACTATTAAATAGGAGAACATATGGTACAAATTATAGAAATAATTGTAGATAATAATAAGTATCAAATTGAGTGGGCTTTGTCAGAGTATTTTGGTGAATTAAAAGGAATGAAATTTATGCTAAATAGAATGGCAGCAAATCAGATTGTAATGATTAATAATTTATCAGAAACTGCCAAAATACTATTATCAGCAGTAGCAGGAGCTGTAATACAACACTTAATTGATAATAATTGTAAGGTTGACAGTATATTTGAAAATGGTTACTTTATAATAAAATAAATAATTATAATTTACAAAATCTGCAGAATAAATTAATATTGTGAATAAGAAAGATTTATAAAAAAGTAATCTATCAAGGAGCGAAATAATATGAGAGAATTAAAATATGGAATAATTGTTATAGTTGTGTTAGCTGTAATAGCTATAATTGCATTAGGAATAAATTTATTTGTAAGATTATCAACTAAAAAACAAATTATTAAAGAAGACCAATATTCAAATTTATCAGATGTAGATTGTATAATTATTTTAGGAGCAGGGATATGGGGAGATAAGCCAAGTCCTATGCTAGAAGATAGATTGCAAGAAGGCATAAAACTATATCAAAATAATGTGTCTGATAAAATCATAATGAGTGGAGATCATGGAAAAAAAGAATATGATGAAGTAAATATAATGAAAAATTATGTGGTAGAAAGGGGAATCCCTTCTGAAAATATCTTTATGGATCATGCAGGATTTTCTACTTATGAGAGTATATATAGAGCAAAAGAAATTTTTCAAGCTAAAAAAATAGTAATAGTAACACAAAAATATCATTTATATAGAGCTTTATATATAGCAAATCGATTAGGAATAGAAGCATATGGAGTAGGTAGTGATCCAAGGCAATATGTTGGAGCAACTAATAGAGAAATAAGGGAAATATTAGCAAGAAATAAGGATTTTATCAAATGTATATTTAAGCCAAAGCCCACCTATTTAGGAGATACAATTCCTGTAAGTGGAAATGGTGATGTTACAAATGATGGTAAATTGGATGATTAGAAAAGAATGAGTAGTTAGAGGAAAATGGAATATCTCAAAAGTGATAGGAGAATTTAAATATGAATAAATATATGAAATTTGCAAAAGAATTATCAGATGAAAATTTAAAGACTAATGCAGGAGGACCATTTGGTGCTTGTATAGTTAAAGATGGAAAAATATTGGGTAAAGGATCTAATAATGTTTTAAGTAATAATGACCCAACTGCACATGCAGAAATAGTAGCAATTAGAGAAGCTTGTCAAAATTTAAATTCATATGATTTAAGTGGATGTGAATTATATTCTACATGTTATCCATGCCCAATGTGCTTATCTGCAACTATTTGGGCAAGTATTAAAAAGGTTTATTATGGAAAT
>DOYA01000133.1:0-1488 GCA_003518755.1 Clostridiales bacterium
TCAAATGAAGAAAACAAAGAAGATAAAAATAACACAGAAAAAGAAGAAGACAAAAATACAAATACTGAAGCTGATAAAAATAACAACACTGACAATAAAAAGAACAACACAGTAAAACCAAAAGAAGATGATACAACAAGTGATGGAGAATTACCTTTTACAGGTAAAATTACAGTAGGATTAGCTATTATACTTGCTATAATTACAATGACTATCTTTAGACTTAAATATAAAAAATATATAGATATAAAATAAATTAATTCAGATTAGATTAATTAAACCTCTATTAAACAGTAAGTTTAATAGAGGTTTTTTAAAATTTCTATTGTGAAAAACATTTATTTATGATAGAATGTCAAAAGAAAAAATAATAAGGAGAATAAAGTTATGGATTATAGTGAAATTAAAGAAAAAATGGATAAATCCATTGATAATTTAAATGAAAAATTTGCAGAAGTAAGAGCAGGTAGAGCAAATCCTGCTATATTAAACAAGGTTAAAATAGATTATTATGGTACTCCAACACCTATAAATCAAGTAGCAGGAGTTTCTGTTCCAGAAGCAAGATTAATAGTTATTCAACCTTGGGATATGTCTATTTTAAAAGAAATAGAAAAAGCAATTTTAGCTTCAGATATTGGAATTAATCCAAATAATGATGGAAAAGTAATAAGACTAGCTTTTCCTGAATTAAATGAAGAAAGAAGAAAAGAATTAGTAAAAGATATTAAAAAACTAGCAGAAGAATGTAAAGTTGCAATCAGAAATTCAAGACGTGATGGAATGGATTTAGCAAAAAAACTTGAAAAAGATGGAGAAATGACAGAAGATGAATTAAAACAAGCAGAAAATGAAATTCAAAAATTAACTGATAAATCTATTGAAGAAATAGATAAGTTATTAGAAAACAAAGAAAAAGAAATAATGTCTATATAAATAGAAGTGGGAAGTGAGAAGTGGGAAGTGAGATTCTTACATCACACCTCACACATCCAATAAGAAAAGGATGTAATAATAAATGGAGTTTAAAGAAGAATTAAGAAAATATAAAAATGAAATAGAAGAAGAGCTAGAAAAATATATAAGAAAAGATGCTTGTCCAGAAAGAGTTTTAAATGAATCTATAGAATATAGCTTAATGGCAGGAGGAAAAAGATTAAGACCAATTCTTATACTTGCAACATATAAGCTATTTAAACAAGATATAGAAAAATGTATGCCATTTGCAATTGCAATAGAGATGGTTCACAATTTTTCACTTATACATGATGATCTTCCTGGGATAGATAATGATGATTTTAGACATGGAAAGCTTACAAATCATAAGAAGTATAATGAAGCGACAGCTATTTTAGCAGGAGATGCTCTTTTGAATCAAGCATATATTGTTATTAGCAAAGCAATGTTAAAAACAGAAAACAAATATGAATTAGAATTAAAAATAAAAGCATTTAATGAATTTTCTATTGCAGTTGATAGAATGATAGC
>DOYA01000133.1:1539-9491 GCA_003518755.1 Clostridiales bacterium
GGAGAATATGTAGATACAGAATTTGAAGGAAAAGATATTTCGTCAGAGTATTTAGAGTATAATTATAATAATAAAACAGGAGCTCTATTAAGGTTATGTGTTAGAATGGGAGCAATTTTGGCAAATGCTAAAGAAGAAGATTTAAACAAACTTACAAGTTATGCAGAAAAAATAGGTTTAGCGTTTCAAATAAAAGATGATCTTTTATCTGTTGAAGGTGATGAACTAATTACAGGAAAACCTGTGGGAAATGATGAAGAAAGAGGAAAATGTACTTATATTTCTAAATATGGATTAGATGAAGCAAAAAAAGTTTTAAAAAATCTTATAGAAGATGCAGTTAAGATAGCGGGAAGCTATGGAGAAAAGGCAGAATTTTTAAAAGAATTGGCACTATATATTATGAATAGAAATAAATAAAACCATAATATTTAAGATTTATGAAAATTACAATTGAAGTAGGAAGTAGGAGGTCCGAGCTCCAACCTCTAATATATAACCAATTTATAAAAAGGAGATATAAAAGTTATGAATGAAAACTTGCCAAAGCATATAGCTATTATTATGGATGGAAATAGAAGGTGGGCTAAATCTAAAGGAAAACCAGTTGCTATGGGACATAAAGAAGGAGCTAAAACACTAGAAAATATTGTAAGATATGCAAATAAAATAGGAATAAAATATTTAACAGTTTATGCATTTTCAACAGAAAATTGGAAAAGAGCTGAAGAAGAAGTAAGTGCATTAATGTTTTTGATTCAAAGCTATATAGAAGATTATTCTAAAAGAGCAGATTCAGAAAATATAAAAGTTCAGTTTTTAGGAGATACTACAGCATTTACACCTAAAATGCAAAAGGGAATCAAAGATTGTATAGAAAGAACAAAAAACAATACGGGAATTACCTTTAATATTGCATTAAATTATGGTGGAAGAGCAGAAATAATAAAGGCAGTAAAAGAAATTGCTAAAGATGTAAAAGAACAAAAAATTAAGATTGAAAATATAAACGAAGAATTAATTTCAAGTAAGCTTTACACAGCAGGTCAGCCAGATCCAGATTTATTAATTAGAACAAGTGGAGAAATAAGATTAAGTAACTTTTTACCATGGCAACTTGTTTATTCGGAATTTTTATTTGTAGAAAAATATTGGCCAGATTTTAATGAACAAGATTTAGATAAAGCTATAGCGGAATATCAAAGAAGAACAAGAAAATTTGGTGCTAATTAGTTTAATTTAGTATTCACAAATCAATAAATATATATTTTAGAATGGAGTGCGTAAGCGTTCAGCTTCTGCATACTGCCATTGTAACAGGCAGAGCCTTAACAATGGGCAGCAAACCGAAGCGAAGCGTAGGGCGACTGGAGCAATTGACATATATAGTTCAATTATATAATTTATTATATAATTGAACATAATGTAATTGCGACACCAAACGGAATGATAAAATATATATTTATTGATTTGTGAATAGAAAAGGAAATAAAATATGAATTTGAAAAGAATTTTAACTACAGTAATAGGACTTCCTATCGTTATTATAGTTCTCCTATTAGGAAATGAATATGTTATAGGTGGAATTGCTTTGATTGCAAGCATAATATGTATGTATGAATATTTTAATGCAGTAAAAAAGGTATGTAAACCTATTCTATGGGTAGGATATTTAAGTAACATTTTAATTATAGGTGCTAGTGTTTTTTCAAATGAAATACTACATTCTATTTTAATATATTTTATACCTGTTGTATTTTTATTACTTTTTTTACAAGTAATTATTACAAATATGAAAACTAATTTTAAAGATGTAGCATATACATTTTTGGGAATTATGTATATTCCATTTTTCTTAATGTTTATTGAGTTAGTTAGAAAAATGGAAAATGGAAAATTGCTAATAGGATATATATTTGTTATATCATGGGCTACAGATATTTTTGCTTATTTAATTGGAAAACATTTTGGAAAATTAAAATTTAGTAAAATAAGTCCTAATAAAACTGTAGAAGGTTCTATAGCAGGAATTATTGGTACAATAGCTTTTATATTTATTTATACATTTATACTAAATAAATATTGCAATACAGAATATTCTTATTTAAAGTTTATAATAATGGGAATAATACTTAGTACTATTGGCCAAATTGGAGATTTTGTAGCATCAATTGTAAAAAGATTTGTTGATGTTAAAGACTATAGCAATCTACTTCCTGGGCATGGTGGAATGTTAGATAGAATCGATAGTTTATTATTTATTGCTCCATTTGCATATATGTTTTTTAATTATTTAGTTTAAGGAGGAGAAATTTGATAATTTCTGCAATTAAGATAATTTTTTTACTTGGCTTTTTAATATTTATACACGAAGGAGGGCATTTTACTATTGCAAAATTATGTAATGTTAAAGTTAATCAATTTGCAATTGGGTTTGGACCTAAAATCTTTGAATTTCAAGGGAAAGAAACATTATATGCACTTCGATTAATTCCACTCGGTGGATTTGTAAGTATGGAAGGAGAAAACGGAGATTCAACTGATGAACGTGCTTTTAACAAAGCATCAATTCCAAAGAGAATAGCAATAGTTGTAGCAGGTGCGACAGTAAATATTATTTTTGGATTAGTTTTATATTTTATTTTAGCAAGTGTTGTTTATGGAAATATTGGCTTAGCATTAAAAGCATTAACTAATTATTTTTTAGCACTTGTAGAAAGTATAAAAATGTTATTTACTGGAAATGTTGGAATTAATGATTTGACAGGACCTGTTGGGATATCTGGTGTTATTTCACAAACGTCAAATATAAAAGAATATATATATATGATGTCAATAATATCTACCTCACTAGGAATTACTAATTTATTACCCGTTCCAGCACTTGATGGTGGAAAGATAGTATTATTAATTATAGAAGCTATTAGAAAAAAGCCATTAAAACAAGAAACAGAAATTCAAATTCAATTATTAGGTTTTTCAATACTAATTGTACTGGCTTTGGTGGTAACATATAATGATGTGGTTAGAATAATAAAATAAAAGGTAAGAAAAAAATGGAAGAATTTAAATCAGGATTTGTAACACTATGTGGTAGAACAAATGTAGGAAAATCCACATTAATTAATTTATTGGTGGGAGAAAAAATTGCAGCAATTGCGAATAAAGTACAAACCACAAGAACTCAAATTAAAGGAATAGTAAATAGAGAGAATTCACAAATTATTTTTATAGATACTCCTGGAATTCATAAACCTAAAACAAAATTAAATGAAAATATGATAGAGCTTTCGTGGGATGCAGTTGAAAATAGTGATGTAATACTTTTTGTAATTGAAGCTGATAGTAATGAAATAGGTAAGGGTGATACTAAAATTTTAGAGAAAATCAAAGAAAAACATAAAAAATGTATATTAATTGTTAATAAAATAGATTTAGTAGATAAAATACAACTTGCAAAAATAATAGATTTATATAAAAATTGCTATAGTTTTGAAGCAATTATTCCAATATCAGCTAAAAAAGAAAAATACAAAGAAGAAATATTAGATGAAATAGAAAAGAACATAAAACCAGGTCCTGCATATTATGATATAGAAGAATATACAGACCAAACTTTAAGGCAACTTGCAGAAGAGACAATTAGAGAAAAAGCATTAATTCTATTAAGAGATGAGGTGCCTCACGGAATTTATGTAGAAGTTGAAAAAATGAAATTAAGAAATAATAAGGAAAAACAAGAGGTATATGACATAGAAGCAACAATTTATTGCCTAAGAAATTCTCATAAAGGAATCATAATTGGAAAAAATGGAGAAATGCTTAAAAAAATTGGAACAATGGCAAGAAAAGACATGGAGCAAAATTTTGGAACAAAAGTTAACTTAAAAACTTGGGTTAAAGTAAAAGAAGATTGGGTTAATAATGAAAAATTATTTAAAACTCAAGTATAAAATTCAATAAATAGGAAAGAATAGCTTAAGAAGAATTAGTATTCACAGCTAATTTAACATTGTAGAGTAGCAACAAGCGCCATTGTATATCTTTTTTCGTGCTTTAGACGAGAAAAAAGAATATACAATGAAAGCAAAGTTGCGAATTAAAAAAGGCTGTGAAATTCAACTAAAAAGGAAGTGACTTTATGATAAAAAAACTAGCGTGGAATACATTTAAATCAACAGGTAATGTTGATACATTTTTGGAACTAAAACAAATAGAAAATATCGAAAAAAATATAAACAATCTTCAAAAGGTGGAAACAAATGGGAATAGTAAAAACGAAGGGAATAATTATAGCAGAAAGTAATATGGGAGACTTTGATAAAATGCTTACAATGCTTACTCCAGGTCTTCGGTAAAATTTCGTGTGCAGCAAAAGGTGCAAGGCGTCAAAATAGTCGCTTGCTTGCTAGCACACAATTTTTGTGTTTTGGAGAATACATATTATATAAATCACAAGAAACATATAATATAAATTCTTGTGATCCTATTGAAGTTTTTTATAATATTAGAACAGACTATGACAAAATTAATTATGCTGCACATTTAACGAAGATAATTCAAGATGTTACAAATGAAAATGAAAATAGCTATAAAATTTTACAATTATATTTAAATACATTATATATGATTTCTGAAACAGATAAAGATATAGATTTTATTGTTAGTGTTTTTAAAATAAAACTATTATGTATTTTAGGATTCAAACCTAGAATAGAAGAATGTGTAAACTGTGGAAAAAAAGAAGATTTATTATTTTTTAGTATAAAAGACAATGGAGTAAAATGTAAAAATTGTAAAACTCAAGATAAAGGTGCAATTTCAATTTCAACAAGTACATATATGGCACTAAAATATATTGTACAAGCTCCGAGTAAGAAATTATTTAATTTTAATTTAAAAGATGAAAGTTTAAAAGAGCTAAAATTATTGAGTAATGTTTATTTTAATCAAAAATTGGAGAAGGAATATAAAATTGATTAAGAAATATGCAGATGAGAAGTTGAAAGTGAGGAATTGGAGACTTGATTTTTTATTTCCGAACTTCTATAATTGTTTTAATAGAAATGGAGAATGAATATGATTAGAGATAATTTAATCGAAGTAATACATGAAATGGAAGAGGTAACAAAACTATTTAAATTAGAGCCATTTGATATTTATATAATTGGTGGAAGTGCATGTGTTTTAGGTGAATATACTAATAGGGCAACACTTGATGTGGATTTTATAGATTTAGGATATCCTTCAAAATATGGCAAAGCATTTTCTTTATTAAGAGATTATGATATGTTAGAATATGAAAGTACTATATTATCACCAACATATAAACAAAGAGCTATCAAATTAGATGAATTTAAATATATTAATGTGTTTATTTTATCAATGGAAGATGTGGCGGTTAGTAAAATTATAAGATTATCTGAAAAAGATATTGAGGATTTAAACCAGATTGTTCCAAAATGCGATAAAAAGGTGTTAAATAATATAATAGAAGAAATAATCGAAAGAAATGATTTATTTGAATCGAAAAAATCAGAATTTATAAAAAAATTAAAAGTATTCAAGGAGAAATATAATGTATAGAGTTTTTTGCGAAAGCTATGAAAATTTTCAAAAAACATTTGAAAAAGAAAATTATCGACTAAATATATCTAAAATATTTGATTTAATAACAAATATTGATAAATTTAATGAGGAAAAAGAAAAACATAGTGATTTATATATAAAATTATGTAATTTATTAACATATATGCAAGATAATATAGATAAATTTCCAAAATTTAAAGCTTTTTTATGGACTTTAAAATCAAGAAATATCGTTGGAAGAAAATATATTAATGAAAATATTGCAGAATTAGAAGAGCAGGCTAAATTAGTTAATTCATTTTTAAAATTAGCATACTGGTATTAAAAAAAGGAAAAAATTTACGAAAAACCATTGACATAAGATAAAAATTATTATATACTATTGCAGTATGAAATTTAGCGTTGAAGTCGAATGTGGCTACACCTTGTGAAAACACAAGGATGGAGGGAACTTCGATGGAGTATGTCGTGGCTAAGACCAGGCGGTAAGAGTATTTAAAGCACTTATCCCAAAAGTTTTCATGCAATTTTGGGATTTTATAATGGTAAAATACAAAACACCAGGGTGCAATACAGCTTGCCAAGCTAAAAAGTACAAAAATATTATTAAGGAGGGAAAATAGCAATGGCAAACAATGTAGTTACTAGTGAGAAAATTATAATAAAGGTAAAGGCTTATGAATCTGGAATTTTAGATCAGTCTGCTTTAATGATAGTAGAAACTGCTAAAAAATCAGGTGCAAAAGTTTCAGGACCTATTCCACTACCAACTAAAAAAGAAGTTGTAACAGTTATACGTTCTCCACATAAACACAAAGATTCAAGAGAACAATTTGAAATGAGAACACATAAAAGACTTATCAACATTCTTTACCCAACACAAAAAACTGTTGATTCATTAATGAAGCTTGAATTACCAGCCGGTGTTGATATCGAAATTAAGCTATAAATTAGCATATCGATGAGCGATAGCGAGTCGAGATGGTTAGTTATAACTTATGCATCGGAGCAGCAAATTCGAGCGAAGCGATGAATCTGTGATGAGCGGAGATGCAAACTATTAAAAACTCAAAAACCAAGCTAATATTACACAAATTATGTGCAAATATAAATATTAGCCAATAGTAAAGGAGAAAAAATGGAAAAAAAGGCAATTATAGGAAAAAAATTAGGAATGACACAAATATTTGATGAAAAAGGAAATGTCGTTCCAGTTACAGTTATAGAAGCTGGACCTTGTGTAGTTGCGCAAGTAAAAACAGTTGAAACAGATGGATATAATGCTATCCAATTAGGATATGGAGAAGTTAAAGCAAAACATATCAATAAACCAGAAGCAGGACATTTTGCAAAATCTAAATTAGAAAATAAAAAACATTTAAGAGAATTTAGATTAGAAGATATTTCAAACTTCAAAGTTGGAGATGAAGTAAAAGCAGATGTATTTGCAAAAGGAGAAAAAGTTGACATTCAAGGAACATCTAAAGGAAAAGGTTTCCAAGGTGTTATAAAAAGACATGGACAACACAGAGGACCAATGGGACATGGTTCAATGTATCACAGAAGACCAGGTTCAATGGGACCAACATCTACACCAGGTAGAGTATTTAAAGGAAAGAAACTTCCAGGACATATGGGATCAGTTACAGTTACAATTCAAAATTTAGATGTAGTAGCTGTTGATATGGACAAAAATGTTATATTAGTTAAAGGAAGTGTACCAGGAGCAAAAGGTGCAATCCTAAAAATAAAATCAGCTGTAAAGGCTATAAATTAGGAAAGGAGGAAATACGAAATGCCAAAGGTAGACGTATATGATATAAATGGTAAAAAAGTTAGCGATGTTGAACTAAATGAAAATGTATTTGGAATTGAACCAAATGAAGCTATAGTTCACGAAGTATTATTAAATTACTTAGCTAATCAAAGACAAGGTACACAAAGTACTAAAACAAGAGCAGAAGTTCGTGGTGGTGGAAGAAAGCCATGGAGACAAAAAGGAACAGGACGTGCTAGACAAGGTTCAATTAGAGCACCACAATGGATTAAAGGTGGTATTGCATTAGGACCAAAACCACGTTCATATAGATATAGTGTAAATAAAAAAGAAAGACAATTAGCAATAAGATCAGTATTAAGTTCTAAAGTATTAGAAAACCAATTAAAAGTAGTTGATAAATTAGAATTATCAGAAATAAAAACAAAATCAATGGTAAAAGCATTTGCAGACTTAAAATTAGAAGGAAAAACATTAGTTATATTACCAGAAAAGAATTTAAATGTTGAAGCTTCTACAAGAAACATAGTAAATGCAAAAGCAATACTTGCAAACAACATAAATGTATATGATTTATTAAAATACA
>DOYA01000123.1 GCA_003518755.1 Clostridiales bacterium
TTTTCATAAAAGCACCTTTTCCATAAGTTACTTCAAGAACTATCTTATTGGCACCTGCTGCTATTTTTTTACTCATTATACTTGATGCTATTAGTGGTATATTATCTACACAACTAATTGTATCTCTTAATGCATATATTTTTTTATCTGCGGGAGCTAAATTCATAGTTTGCCCAATCATACTTATCCCAATTTTATGTACATACTCTTTAAAACTGTCTATAGAAACTGAGGTATTATATCCTGGAATTGCCTCTAATTTATCAATTGTGCCACCAGTAAAACCTAAACCTCTACCTGACATTTTTGCAACAGGTATTCCTAGTGATGCAATAATAGGAAGTAAAACTATTGAAACTTTATCTCCTACTCCTCCAGTTGAATGCTTATCTACTACATTTGTACCAAACTCTGATAAATCTAATACTTCTCCAGAATTTGCCATACTAAAAGTTAAATTAAAAAGCTCCTCATCTGTCATTCCATTTAAATAAATTGCCATAACTAAGGCTGCAGCTTGATAATCTGTTATACTTTCATTAGTATAACCTTGAATAAAATAATCTATTTCCTCTTTTGATAATTCTTTTTTATCTCTTTTCTTTGCTATGATTTCGAGAATGTTCATAGTTAAAATCACTCCTTTCTTAAATTACACAAAACTTTTAAAATTTTATTAAAAGAAGTTTGAGGTAAGAAATCAGAAGTCAGAGGTCGGAAGTCGGACCTCCTACCTCATACTTCTCTTCTTAATTATATTTTCTCTCTAAATAAATTTCTTAATAAAAGTCCTTCTATGTATTGGGCAAGGTCCAAATTCTTTTATAGCTGTAATATGTTTTGCCGTACCATATCCTTTATGTGAGCCAAATCCATATTCAGGATAAATTTTATCCCATTCACGCATAATTCTATCTCTCGTAACTTTTGCTAAGATTGAAGCCGCAGCAATAGAATAGCATTTTGCGTCTCCTTTAATTATAGATTTATAAGGTATACCTAATGTGTCTATTCCACTTAATGCATCTACCATAATTATATTGGGCTTAATTTCCATTTGCTTAATTGCTTCTGTTAGTCCTTTTTTAGTTGCTTGTAATATATTTATTTCATCAATTTCATCTTGATAAATTATTCCAATGCCATAACTAATTGCTTCATTAATTATTAAATCATATAATTTTTCTCTTTTAGCTTCAGAAACTTTTTTTGAATCATTTATTCCTTCTATCATAGAATCCTGAGGTAAAATAACAGAGGCAACTACAACTGGTCCTGCTAGTGGTCCTCTGCCTGCCTCATCAATTCCGGCTATATATTTTACCCCTTTGTCAAAAAATTCTTTATCTATTTTTTTTAATTCTATCAGTCTTGCTTCTTCTTTTTCTTTCATAAATACTATCCCTTTGTTCTATTCTTCCATCTTATTTTTCAAATTAGATAATGTATAAAAAACTGAATTGTCATACTTAATTCCAGATGGATATACTATTTCTAGCTTTGTAAAATCGGCAGAATTATATACAACAACAAATTCTCCGTCTTCACTATCACTTGCTAAATCAGATAGTCCCATCTCATCAAGTGTATCTATTGTAATATTGTAAACTTCACATCCATTTGAATCATTAATTGAACTGTCAACTTTTGATACTATTTCTGTTGCATCTTCTATTTTTTCCATATTATATTTTGTACTAAATAAATTAGATCTATTGTATGATTTTGTTTTTGTTACATCTTCATCGTTTTCTTTTAAATCCCAAACTTCTGAATTAATCTCTTCTGCATATATTTTTGCATTTGCTTTTATTGTAATCATATTTGTCATTAAACTTTCTATTTTTGCCTTCTTTATTAATTGTGTTCCTTCTCCAATAGAAATACCAGCTAGAATTAAAATAACAATTATTGTTATAACAAGTGCAATTAGAGTAATACCTGATTTATTTTCTATTTTTTTCATATTTCTATATCCTTCCTAAAAAAATCTTTTTTAAAAACAAAGAGCTTAATTTTTAAATATTAAGCTCTTATAATTTAGTTTGCTATATAATATCCTACCCCTCTTTTTGTTATTAAAATTTTAGGGTTTGATGTATCAGCTTCAATTTTTTCTCTAATACGCCTAACTGTAACATCAACAGTTCTAATATCACCAAAATACTCATATCCCCAAACTTTTTCAAGTAGAGTCTCTCTTGTAACCACTTGTCCTGGCTCTTGAGCAAGAAATCTAAGAACTTCAAATTCTCTTAAAGTAAGATCTACAATTTGGTTATTAATCATAACTTCAAATCTATCCAAATCTAAAGTTAAAACTCCGACTGTTATTACATTTGTTCTTCTTATTGAACTTTCTTCTTTATTTTGTTTTTTATCATTATTTGAAACTATATTATATTTTCTTAAATTAGCTTTTACTCTTGCTAATAATTCTCTAATATTAAATGGTTTTGTGATATAATCATCTGCTCCTAATTCAAGCCCAAGAATTTTGTCAAGTTCATCATCCTTAGCAGTAACCATAAGTATTGGAACATTAACAATGTTCTTTACTCTTTTGCAAACAGATAATCCATCTAATTTTGGAAGCATAACATCAAGTAATATTAAATCTACCTTTTTATTCTGAACAATATCTATTGCTTCTAGTCCATCACTAGCTTCAATAACATTGTATCCTTCTTTACTTAAATTGTGTGATAATAAATTAAGAATCATTTTTTCATCATCAACTATTAAGATGGTTTTTTTATAATCTAATTCTTCTTCCACAAAAAAGCCTCCTTTATTTGTTAATCATTCATAATATATCATATTTGATTTTTTTATACAAGTTTTTTGAGGAAATTTTTATAATTATTTAAAAAATCCTTTTACTTCCTCAATTAATGCTTCTTCTCCTTGTTTTTCAATTTTTAATGTAATCATTGGCTTTATTCCATCTGAAAATTTAATTCTGCTTCCATATTTTTTTATTAAGTTAGAAATAAAATCATCTTTAAAGCTATTATTTTCATAAGTAAATACTACTACGTCTCTTTTACTTTGAATTTTTATTATATTGTTCTTTTTAGCCAATTGTTTTATTCTTGAAATTTCTAAAAGATTTTCTATTTCATGAGGCATATTTCCAAATCTATCAATTAATTCATCAACTACATTTGAAATATCTTCTTCAGTTTTTGCAAGCGCAATATCTTG
>DOYA01000091.1 GCA_003518755.1 Clostridiales bacterium
ATAACTGCAATTAAAATTACTGGTAATGATATCGATTTTAATACAAATAGCATTATTATAAATATTACTGCTATTGATGTTGTATTTACACTATTAAAATCGTGATCTGAAATTTCTACCAAGTCCTTCATTAAAGGACCTTCTCCTGCTAAAATTGCATTTTCATCATAACCCTTAATAATATTTGTTAATTCTTTTACTTGTTCATTTAATTCGTCTGTAGCTATTTCGTATTTCGAATTTATTAATATCATTTGATATTTATCACTTTGAAATACTTCTATTAAATCATGAGGTAATGCTGTTTTTGGAATTCCAATACTTCCTAATTTAGAGTAGCCAATAGCCCATTCAATGCCTTCTATATTTTCTATTTTTTCTATCATTTCATTTGCCTTGTATTCAGGCATATTCTTATCTACTAATAGCATTTCCATAGAAGCCATATTAAAATCTTCTTTTAATGAATTATTTGCTTGTATACTAGATAGGGTTTCTGGTAAAGATTTATCTAATTTATAATAAACTTCTGTATTTCTATATCCATAAAATGCAATTGGTAATATTACAATAAATAAAACTGCAATTACAACATAGTGTTTTATTATAAAATCTCTTAAATGTGTAAATCTAGGTAATATTTCTTTGTGTTTTGTCTTTTCAATTAATTTATCACATTCTAATATCATTGCTGGTAAAATTGTAACTACTGAAATAACTCCAAATAGAACACCTTTTGCCATAACTATTCCTATGTCTTTTCCAAGTGTTAAATTCATACTACATAGTGCTAAAAATCCTGCTATTGTTGTAAGTGAACTTCCTAGTACTGAAGTAAATGTTTTTGTAATAGCATTTGCCATTGCATTTTCTTTACTAGATGTATTATTTTTTTCTTGCACATAACTATGGTATAAAAATATTGCAAAATCCATTGTAACACCTAACTGCAGAACTGCACTTATTGCTTTTGTTATGTAAGATATTTCTCCTAGGAATATATTTGTACCCATATTGTATAAAACTGCAATACCTATATTTAGTAATAATAAAATTGGTACAAAATATGAATCTAATGCTAATTGTAAAATTATTAAGCATAGTAAAACTGCAATTACAACATATATAACAACTTCTGAGTCTGATAAATTCTTTGTATCTATTAAAGTTGCAGTCATTCCACTAATTTTACATCTTTCATCTGTCAATTCTCTGATTTTTTGAACAGAATTCATTGTTTCATCTGATGATATTGGTTCTTTAAAAGTTACTAACATTATTGTTTTGTTTTCATCATATAGCATGTCTTGCACTTTATCTGGCAACATATTTTTTGGTACCTCTGTTCCAAATAAATCAGCTGCACTAATTACTTTTTCAACATTGTCAATTTCTTTTATTTTGTTTTCTAACTTCAATATCTCTTTATTTTTCATATTTTCCAATATAACTACAGAAAATCCACCCATATCAAAGTCTTCTGATAATATTTTTTCTCCTTGTACTGTTTCAATGTTTTCTGGCAAATATACTAGAATATCATAATTAATTCTTGTTGATTTCATTCCTAATATTGCAGGTATTAACAAAATAAGTGCAATAATAAGAATTATCTTTCTATGTTTACATACAAAATTTCCGAATAGCATTCATTTTTTACTTATCCCTTCTTTCTGACCAACGGTCATTTTTTATTATAGCACAATCTATAACAATCTGTCAATCATTATTAATAAATTTTTGTTTTTTCTTTTATTTGCTGTAATTCAGTCACTAATTTAAATTTCATAAATTTCAAACAACATATTGACTAATCGTACAAAATATGACATAATATTACTCGAAGGGAGAAGATATCAAATGGCACAGGAATTTTCAAATGATAAAAAACAAAGATTATTAGATACTGCCTTTTCATTATTTTCTGATAAAGGCATAAAAAACACTTCTATTCAAGAAATTGTAGATAATGCTAATGTTGCAAAAGGAACTTTTTATTTATACTTTAAAGATAAATACGAACTTCAAGATATTTTAATCACAACAAAATCAGAAAAATTATTTAATGAAGCATTAAATGAACTTAGAAAAAACTATATTCAGAACTTTTCTGATCAAATAATCTTTATTATAAATTATGTAATTGATGAATTAAAAAAGAAACCCTTGCTTTTAAAATTTATTTCTAAAAATTTATCTTGGGGTATTTATAATAAATCACTTATAAAAATATACGATAATGGAGAAAATAGCGAATCTAGTTTTTACAGTTTATTTTTAAAGGGTGTAAAAGAGAATAATATTAAACTAGATAATCCAGAAGTAACACTTTTCATGATAATAGAACTTGTTAGTTCTACATGCTTCACTTCTATTTTAGATAAAAGACCTCTTCCTATTGATGAATATAAACCATATTTATATAATGCTATTAGACAATTTATTAAATAATTCATATATATTAAATAAGGAAATGATTCTATATAGAACCATTTCCTTATAATATTATTTAATTTCAATATGTTTTGCTTCTGGAAGTTCTTTTCTTTCTTCTTTTTTAGGAATACAAATCTTTAGTATTCCATTTTTAAATTCAGCACTTACCTCTTCTTCTTTAATTTGCTCTCCTACATAAAAACTTCTTGAACAATGTCCGTAATATCTTTCCTTATGAACATATTTGCCCTTTTCTTCTTTGTCATCTTCTTTCTTAACCTCAGCTGTTACTTCCAAATATCCATCTTTTAATGATAGATTGATGTTTTCTTTTTCATATCCAGGAAGATCCATTTCAATAATGTATTTATCTTTTTTGTCTCTTATGTCTGTTTTCATTATTGTACTTTCTCTTCTAATTGGAAAGAAATCATCTCCTTCAAAGAAATCTCTGAACAAATCAAATTCGTTCCTTTTTCTTGGTATCATCATCATAAAAACCACTCCTTTTACAAAATAATTTTTTATGTGTTGATACTCTGTTTCAAGGGTATGCACATATATGTAATTCTCATTACACTTATATTATATCACTATTTTTAGCAATGTCAAGTATAGAGTGCTAATTTTTTGTGAATTTCTTGTGAATTTTTAAAACATCAAAATATTGCGAACTTTTTAGTTAGTCTTTTCTCTGACATATTCATTTATGATACTTCGTATGTTTTCCATTCTCTCACTTGTTACTTTATTTGTATATTTAAATTTATCAATTAAAATATCTACATAATTATTATCTTTTATAACATCAAAAGTTTCTTTGAAATTTAAATCAAATACAAATGCTAAAATACATATCCAATAATCTAATGGATACACTCTATCATGAATATCAACGCATTCTCTTTTTAGAACGCTGTTATATACATTATCAGATATTAATGAATCATTAAATTCCTCAATTTTAGAAAATTTACCTAAAAATCGTTCTTCAATACTTTCTACTCTAAAATTATCTAGTTTATCTGCATCTCTTATTATTTTTGCATGAAGTAGTTCTCTTCCATTTAATCCTGATTCTATGTTTAATTTATTATGGTTTTCAATAGCTTTTTTTATAATAATATCGTATAAATCATCTAAAATAAACTTTCGAATAAGATTATCCTCAAATAAAATCTTCGACGCATATAATGCATGATCATTTCTTATACTATCATAAACTTTTATTGTTTTTAATTCTTCAAATCTACCAATATCATGTAAATAAGCAATAAGTTGTGCAAGAGCAATATCTTCATCTGATAGTTGCTTATGTTCAGCTATACTTTTTGCGTTTTCTACAACATGCATAGTATGAACCACTTTTAAGTTGAATCCCGGATCTTGATAATTATAATTATTTATGAATTCTTTAAAAGACTTTTTTACTCTTTGTAAATCAATCATTATTATCCCCTAACCTTTCAATCGTTCCAATAAGTATAAAATCTATATTTGCAATTATACCACATAACATTTATTTTTCATACACTTTTATATATAATGTTTTCAAAAAAAGCAGGACCTCTCCTGCTTTTTCTATAAACACTCTCATTTTACTTTTTCCAATTCAACTATCACTTCTTCCCCATTTGTTTTAAAAAGATGAACTTTCAAATTATCAGTAGCATTAAAACTTGTTAAATTAAAAGTATTATAATATCTCACTTCTCCATTTTGATTAACACTTATTTCTCCATCTCCATCAGATCTATGTGAAGGATAATATTTTGTTCCATCTGAAGTTTCTACACATTCATTTTCATTGTAAGATATTCCGCTACAATTATTTAATTTTATCTTAAATGCAGTATTTGACAATACAGCACTTCCGAATTTATAATTATTATCACTTATAGAAGTCATTTTATACTCAATTAAATCTGCCTTTGCCATTTTTGATGGTACATCAATTTCGAAGCTCCATTCGCCATTGTATATAGTATCTTTGGGTTCGTCATCTTCCCAGCGTCTTTGTCTGATCTTATTAAATGTTACAAATAATTTCTTTGAAGATGGAAAGTTTTTAGGATTTCCAGTTGCAGTTAAATAATATTTTATTTCATTTTCGCTTATTTTTTCTATAGTGCCTCCATATGCACCTTCATAGCTATCATAATTTTCTCTTGCTTCTTGTTCGTTTTTATATAATGAGGTCCTTTCTTCAACTTCAAGTTCGTGAGTTGCAAAAACTTTTTCATTTTTTTCATTCATTACTTTTAAATCCATAACATCGATTTTACTTTCATTAGCCAACATTTTACTTAAATCATAATTTGAATCAAATTTTAGATTTATGCTTATATCAAAGTTATGTGCATCTAACAAAAATGATTCTATATTTGCAGTTATTCCATTTGCTTCTATACATCTTGTATTTACATCTTCATAATACTCATATTGCATGGCAGTTGCTATTCCATCACTAATATTTGCGCCAAATTTATTAATAATCATGTTTGTTGCAAAAACAACTCCTGTAGTAGATAGTGCAATACATGCAGCAATTCCTATGCTTTTTCCAATACTAATTTTCCTTTTATTCATAACTATATCCTCCTCTTTTTCATTTGATATAGCTATTTTCATTTTAACTTTTTCATAAATTATTTCAGTATTCATAAAAAATCCATTCCTTTCCCGCTTCTCTCACAAGGCACATATAGTCTTTTTTAACTACACTGCCTCTTTCTTAATCTTTTTTCTTATTCTATATAGTCTTTGCTTTACACTGAATTCTGATATTTTATTTTCTTTAGCTATATCTTTGATTGATTTAGAAGCATAATAAAAGTCAATAAATACTTTTTTATCAATTTCTTTCATAAAATTTAATTTGTTTTCAATTTTCTTAATTTCTTCTATATTTTCATCTAGAAGTTCTATTTTATTTTCACTATATAAAACATTTTCATAATCAGAAATATCATAAATATTTTTCTTCTTTTTTAAGAAATCTTTTACTACATTTCTTGTAACACCAGCTATATAGGAACTTAGTTTTTTATTAATATCAAGTTTTTTTGTATTTTTCCATAATATGAAAAATACATCTGAACATATTTCTTCTTTATCTTCATTAGTTAAAATAAGTTTTGTCATGTTATCTATAATCGTTCCAATATAAGCTGAATATTCATTTATTATTATTTCTAAATCTAGTTCATTATTTTTTATATATTCTTTAATTGTTTTGCTATCTTTCAATTTAGATCTAAACTCCTTTTTATTTCAGATATCTTACACTTATATATTGGATAAAAAAATAAAAAAGTAACACTTTTTTAAATTACAAAAAACAAGGAACTTAAAGTTCCTTGATAAATTATGAGCCCAATAATTATGGCATTCATCTATTTCATTTAATATATTATCTTATCATTTTTTTCATCAAACTCATTAAATGTTTTTATTGTTTCTTCTTTGTCTATACGTTCTAAATCTAATAAATTACTATCATTTGATGAATTCTTTATAAAGTCATAAATCATATCATCTCTAAATCCAATTTTTGCTGCATCTTCTTTTGTATTTCCATAATAAACCATCTTTATATTAGACCAAATAATTGCAGATAAACACATTGGACATGGAAAACATGTTGTATATATTTCACAATCAC
>DOYA01000178.1:0-363 GCA_003518755.1 Clostridiales bacterium
AAGTAGAAGAATTGTTGCAGAACATTTACGTTCAAGTATGATGATAATTGCAGATGGTGGAAGACCATCAAACCTAGATAGAGGTTATGTATTACGTCGTTTAATAAGAAGAATGATTAGACAAATGAATAAACTACAAATAGATTTAAATGAATTATCAACATTAATTGATATAAATGTGGATAATTTAAAAGAAATGTATCCAGAATTAGAACAAAATAGAGTAACTATTAAACAAGTAATAATTGAAGAAAAAGACAAATTTGTAAAAACTTTAAATCATGGTGAAAGAGAATTTGAAAAAGAAGTTAAAAGATTACAAGAACAAGGAAAAGACACAATAGAAGGAAAAATAGTATTTAG
>DOYA01000178.1:473-2522 GCA_003518755.1 Clostridiales bacterium
TAGCAACAGAAAATGGAATGAAAATTTCTATGGAGGAATTTGATAAACTATTTAAAGAGCATCAAGAAAAATCTAGAGCAGGATCTGAACAAAAATTTAAAGGAGGTTTAGCTTCAACTGGTGAAATGGAAACAAAATATCATACAGCGACTCACCTTTTAAATGCAGCATTAAAACAAGTTCTTGGTTCACATGTTCATCAAAGAGGAAGTAATATTACAGCAGAAAGATTAAGATTTGATTTTTCACATCCTGCTAAAATGACAGATGAAGAAAAAACTAAAACTGAAGAGCTAGTTAATAAATGGATAAAAGATGCAATTCCTGTAGAAAGATTTGAAATGAAAAAAGATGAAGCAATAGCTCAAGGTGCAGAAGCTATGTTTATTGAAAAATATGGAGATATTGTATCTGTATATAAAATAGGTGATGTTTCTCTAGAGCTTTGTGGAGGACCTCATGTGGAAAATACTAGTGAACTTGGAGAGTTTAAGATTAAAAAAGAAGAATCGAGTTCGTCAGGAGTTAGAAGAATCAAAGCAGTGCTGATTGAAAAATAATTACAATTTTGGCTGTGTTAAAAAGCATTAAAAACGCGGTCACGTACACTACGTACGCTCCCTTGCCTTTTTAATACTTTTTGCCTTGCCAAAATTTAATTCTTTTCCAATCATAGAAGCATTGCAATAATAAATCTTGTTTTGCAATACTCGTTTTTGATTTGTTTTTATAATTAAAAAGAATAGGAGATTGATCATGGAAGATAATTGTTTGTTTTGTAAAATAATAAAAGGAGAAATACCATCAACTAAAGTTTATGAAGATGAATATGTTTATGGATTTAAAGATATAAATCCTGTAGCACCTATTCATATTTTAGTTGTACCTAAAAAACATATTGATTCTTTAAAAGAATTAACAGAAGAAGATGAAAAATATGTATGGGCTATTCATAAAGCTTTAAATAAAATCGCAGAAGAACAAGGATGCTTGGAAAGTGGATATAGAGTAGTTGTAAATTGTGGAAAAGATGCTGGACAAGAAGTTATGCATCTACATTATCATTTGTTAGCAGGAACAAAAATGGGAGTTAAAATAGTATGAATATAGGGATAAAAGAAGTATTATTATACTTATTAGTAATAAACATTTTAGGATTTTTAGCAATGGGAATAGACAAACATAAAGCAAAAATGGGAAGCTGGAGAATTCCTGAAAATACCTTATTTGGATTTTGCTTTTTAGGTGGAGGAATTGGAACTATTGCTGGAATTTACACATTTAGACATAAAACTAAAAAGAAAAAATTCACAATAGGTATGCCTTTAGTGGTCATTTTACAAGTGTTAATAGTTATATATTTTAAATTTATGTATAATTTTTCTTGACAAACATATAATAATATTGTACAATATTATGTATAAGATAGCGTACAAAATATTATAAAGGAGATGAGTAGTTATGCAAGCAATAAGTGTAAGTGAAGCTAGACAAAATTTTAAAAAATATTGTAATGCAGTAGTTGAAGATAATGATATTATTATTGTTAGTCGAAATGGTAACGGAAAAGAAAATATGGTTTGGATTGACTTAAAAGCGTTTAATGAATTACAAAAAGCAAAAGAAAACCTTGAATATATGATGAAATTAGAAGAAAGCTTTAAACAAATGGATGAGGGCAAAGTTGTTGTTAAATCTATGAAAGATTTGGAGGCAATGGCGGATGAATAGCATTTTTACTGAAAGAGGATGGAGTGACTATTTAAGCTGGCAAAAAGAGGATAAAAAGACACTAAAAAAGATAAATGCGCTTCTTTTAGACATACAAAGAAATGGAGCAGATAGTAGAATAGGAAAAAGTGAAATTCTAAAAAACAGAAAAGGTTATAGTAAAAGAATTGATGAAAAGAATCGTCTAGTATATGATTTTAATAGTGATGGAGATGTTGTTGTAATATCTTGCAAAGGCCATTATAAAGAATAGAATAATAAAAAAAGAAAAAAGGGGACGGAGTTAATTTTCACAAACGTGAAAAATTAACTCCGTCC
>DOYA01000178.1:2627-5331 GCA_003518755.1 Clostridiales bacterium
AAATTAACTCCGTCCCCTTTTTTCTTTCTCTTTTTTTTTGTCTCATCTTGACATTTTGCCAAAATATTATATAATACAAAAGTAGTTTTAATTTAAAAAATGAGGTTTTTTATGAGAAATAACTTTTTTGGATATATCTTTATAGTTTTTATAGTAATAATTCTTGGATTCGCAATTTATATGGTTAAAGTTAAAAATAAATCTAATGAAGAAAATAATACATCAAAATCGGCAGTTGCGGGAGAGGTTGAGAAAGGAAAAGAACTTACTCTTGCTATTTCAAATTTTGATAGTATTAATCCAATAATCACTTCAAATAAAAAGGTTCAAGATATTGATAGATTAATTTATGAACCACTTATAGGAATTACAGAAGACTATAAATTAGATTATGTTTTGGCAAAAGAATGTGCTAAAACAGCAGGAAACACATATATAATCAAATTAAGGCAAGCAGTAAAATGGTCAGATGGAAGCAAGTTTACAAGTGATGATGTTAAATTCACAATAGACAAATTAAAAGAAAACTCAAATTCAGTTTATTCAAAAAATGTAAATTCAATACAAGAAGTTGATATTATTGATAATTATACATTAAAAATAATACTATCATCAGAAGTTAAACATTTTGAATATTATTTGAATTTTCCTATACTAAGCAATTCATATTATGCTGATACAGACTTTTGGAATACAGAAAAAAACAAAGCGCCAACTACAACAGGTAGGTATAAGATTTCAGAGGTTTCTCATAGTACTATTATTTTAGAAAAAAACGGAAATTGGTGGAATAAAGAAAGTTCTTCAAATATTGAGAAAATAACAATTAATTTATATTCAACAGTAGCAGAAATGTATAATGCTTTCAAAATGGGTAATATTAGTATAATTACAACTGAAAATCCAAGTTATCAAAATTATGTTGGTACAATTGGATATGATTTATCAGAAATCGAAGGAAGAGAATATGTATTTCTTGCATTAAATACAAACAGTAGATTTTTATCTGATATTAATGTAAGAAAAGCAGTAAGAGCTTGTTTAAATAAACAAGATGTAATCAATAATTCATATGGAAATATGTATAGTATTTCAGACTTTCCATTAAATAAAGGAAGTTATTTAGTAGAAGAAAAAGACAATAATTATAATAATTATGATGAAAAATGGAACTTTCTTTCAAGTTCTGGTTGGTATGAAAAAAATGGTACTTGGCAAAAATATGAAAATTATAGAACAACAACTCTTGAGTTAAATTTGGTTGTAAGAGCATCTAATGGTACAAGATGTCGTGCTGCAGAAAATATAAAAAATCAATTACAATGGCAAGGTATTATAGTAAATATTATTTATGCAGATGATAATTCATATAATTCATATTTAAATAATGTCAATTATGATATGATGCTTTGTTCAATAGAACAACCAATTGCACCAGATTTAAACACATATTTTGGATATAATAATTTAGCTAAATATAATAATCAAGAAGTAAATGAAATACTTAATTTTGTTACAAATAATACAGATGAAAATGAATTAAAAACAAAATATCAAAGATTATATGATATTTATAATGAAGATGTACCATACATTGGAATTGCAAGAAATAAAACTTTAGTATTAAAAAATACAGATTTAACAGGAGAAATAAAAGCAAATTGGTATAGTATGTTTTATAATATTGGTGAATGGTATACAAGAAAATAGAAGATGATAAAAACGGTAAAATAAAAAAATTAAAAAAAAGTCTTGACAAAAAAATGTTTGTTGTGTATTATAGAAACATCAAACAAAAGTTTATATTTTAAGGAGGAAATAATAATGGCAGAAAATAATGAAAGAAGAAAAGCATTAGATGTTGCATTAAGCCAAATAGAAAAACAATTTGGAAAAGGTTCGGTTATGAGACTTGGAGAATATAAAGCAATGGAAGTTGATGCTATCCCAACAGGAGCATTAAGTTTGGATATTGCATTAGGAATAGGAGGAGTTCCAAGAGGAAGAATAGTTGAAATATATGGACCTGAATCTTCAGGTAAAACTACTCTTGCTTTATCAATTATTGCAGAAGCTCAAAAAATGGGGGGAGACGCAGCATTTATAGATGCAGAACATGCACTAGATCCAACACATGCAAGAAAGTTGGGAGTAGATATAGATAACTTAATAGTATCTCAACCAGATACAGGAGAGCAAGCATTAGAAATCACAGAAAGTTTAGTTAGAAGTGGAGCCTTAGATGTAATAGTTGTAGACTCAGTTGCAGCTTTAGTTCCAAAAGCTGAAATTGATGGAGATATGGGAGATTCTCATATGGGTCTTCAGGCAAGACTTATGTCTCAAGCACTTCGTAAACTTACTGGTTCAATTAACAAATCAAAAACAGTTTTAATATTTATAAATCAATTAAGAGAAAAAATAGGAGTAATGTTTGGAAATCCTGAAACAACAACAGGTGGACGTGCACTTAAATTTTATTCATCAGTTAGACTAGATATTAGAAAAATAGAGCAAATAAAGCAAAACGGCGAAGTACAAGGGCATAGAGTTAGAGTTAAAGTTGTAAAAAACAAAGTGGCACCACCATTTAGAGAAGCAGAATTTGATTTAATTTATAGTGAAGGTATTTCAAAAATTGGAAATATAGTAGACATGGCGGTTAATCTTGATATAATAGTAAAAAGTGGATCTTGGTTCAGTT
>DOYA01000131.1 GCA_003518755.1 Clostridiales bacterium
TAGCCGTTATACTGAAAATACTGAAAATGGATAAAATGAATATAAAATATAAGAAAAATAACTAAATATAAGATACTATTAAGAGCTTGTAAGCAAGTAGTATCAAGACTTGAAGGGGATACCTGAACCAGATATTCTATATTTTACTCCTATTCCTTTTTGCTCAAAACTTTTATTTTGTGCAATGTTATATATTCCTTTTTATACTACTTTTGATCCATATCCCTCTGCCTCTTCTATGTTGTTATTATGGATTTAAAGTAGCTTCCAATTAAATCATATTTAATTATTAAATTAGATTTTTAATCTCGTTAATTATTATTATTCGTATTTTATATTAAATCTTAATTTTCATTTTATAATTTGTTTTTTATTTTTGTTTTTATAAAATTATTTTAGTTTTTTAATTTTAAAATATTTTTCCAAAATTCTATTTTTATAAAATTTTATGAATTTTTGTATTTTTATTAAAATTTATCTACTATTTTCCTATCTTCTGAACTTTATAAAAAAATAGAAATTAGAGATAATAATTCACTAATTTCTATTTTATGGTAAATCCTAATATTCACAACTTCCATATGTTCTTGGATAAGGAATAACATCTCTTATGTTTTTTATTCCTGTAATATACATTAAAAGCCTTTCAAAACCTATTCCAAATCCAGATCTTTCACAAGTTCCATATTTTCTTAATTTTAGATACCATTCATAATCTTCTGTTTTCATATCAAGTTCTTTCATTCTATCTAGTAGTTTTTCATAATCGTCTTCCCTTTGGCTCATTCCGAAAGTCTCTCCAATACTTGGCAATTCTAAATCAGCAGATGCAACTGTTCCATCATCCATTTGTTTCATATAAAAGCTTTTTAGTTCTTTTTTCCACATTGTTATAAATATTGGACATCCAAAATATTCCGTTAAATATTTTTCATGTTCCTTTGCAATATCAGCTCCATATGCTGGTTTAAATTGCCAATCTCTTTCAGCTTTTTGAAGAATCTCAATACATTCTTTATATGTTACTCTTTTAAATTCTTGCTTAATTGTTTTTTCTAATTTTTCTATTAATCCTTTTTCTTCATATTTGTCCAAGTATTCTAATTCCTCTTTTGCATGTTCAAGAGCATATTTAATAACAAATTTTAATACATCTTCTGCAATATCCATAATTCTAGCTAAATCGCAAAATGCAACTTCTGGTTCAATTTGCCAAAATTCTGCTGCATGATATGGTGTGTTTGAGTGATCAGCTCTAAATGTTGGTCCGAATGTATAAACTTTTGAAAAGCTCTGAGCAAATGTTTCTGCCTCAAATTGTGTTGAAACTGATAAACCAACTTTTTTTCCAAAGAAATCATCTGAATAATCTAGTTTACCTGTCTTTGCAATTTTATCTAATTCCTGCGTTGTAACCTGAAACATCTCTCCTGCTCCTTCACAATCACTTGATGTAAAAATTGGTGCATGTAAATAAATAAAACCATGTGATTGGAAATACTCGTGTATAGCCATAGATACTACACTTCTAACACGAAATATAGCTTGAAATAATGTTGTTCTTGGTCTTAAATATGCTTGTTCCCTTAAAAATTCTTTTGTATGTTTTTTAGGCTGAATTGGATAGTCTTCATCACAATCTCCTATAACTTTTATTTCCGTTGCTTTTAATTCAATTGCATATTCTTTAATTTGTAATATTCCCTTTACTTCAACTGCTGATCCAAAGTGTATTTTTTGAATCATATCAAAGTCTGCTAATTCTTTATCATAAACTACTTGCAATTTTTTAAAACAAGTTCCATCAGAAATATCTATAAACCCAATTTCTTTTTGTTTTCTATGCTTTTTTATCCAGCCTTTTACAACTATCTCTTTGTCTAAATAATCTTTATATAAATCATAAATTTCTTTTATCTCCATAATACAATTCCCCCTTTTTATAGTGCTGTTTAGGATTCTTCGCATACTTTAATAACACTTTCTTGTTTAATATCATATCTAATTATAGCAATTATAGTAGATAATAATATACATATATAAAATATAAATCCAGTATAGGCTTTTGCATAAAAATCATATATTATCCAGCCACATACTTTACCTAATGTATAAAGTCTAAAATTTTTCTCTTTTGATTGAAGAACAGATAAAGTATAAAATACTAGACTTGCAACAGGTAATATGTCAAACCAACTTTTAAATGTTAAAATACCACTCAATATTGATATAATAATCAAGATTACTTGAATAATCATTGGTACATTTTTATTCTTTTGATCATATTTATATTTTATATAAGTTTGCACAATTGCAATTAAACATACAACTATTGCAGAATATTATTTTAATATTAAAAAGCTAAGTAAAGCCACAAAATTTGCTAAAATCATACCTATTAATATTTTTCTTTTATCTTTAAATTGCATTGTAATTACATTTATTAATGAACTTATACCTAAAATTACATTTGCAACTATAATATTTACCATTATAATTTCTCCTTCCAATTCTATAAATCCAACCTCAAATATACTGCATCTT
This sequence comes from Clostridiales bacterium, assembly GCA_003518755.1. GTDB lineage: Bacteria > Bacillota > Clostridia > TANB77 > CAG-508 > CAG-269. The sequence goes on from DOYA01000131.1 coordinate 2,545, forward strand.
TCATAGGACTATCATTATATTGTTCAATTTCATAAAATCCCATTTTTTTATACATCTTTATTGCACTTGTTAAAAATGGAAATGTATCTAATACCATAGATTTATAGCCAATTCTTTTAGCTTCATCTATAACCTTTTTTGCTAAAACATTTCCTATATGTTTCCCTCTAAATTCAGGTTTAACATATAATCTTTTCATTTCACAAACTTCATTATGAAGCTTTTTCAGTCCTATACAGCCAGCTAAACTACCATCATAAAATGCTATATATAGCCTACCATTTGGATATCCATATTTTTCTTCTAAATGCTCAATTTCTTGGTCAAAATGTTGTAATTTCAAATATTCTTCAAAAGTTTTATCTCCTTCTACTACTAAATTAGCATATTCTGTGAATAATTCTTTTAATTCATTTTTAAATTCATAACCTTCTTTAATCTCTAATTCCATACATATACCTCTTTCTTATAATATTTTCATATCTTTTAATTCAAGTTCAGTTTTCTCTTCCCATGAAGATGCTTGAACTTCTGCTATATGCTCTTTTTCAAGTATTAACATCAATATTCTTGATTGACCTATTCCTCCACCTATTGTATAAGGTAATTCTTTTTTTAATATCTTTTGATGATATGGAAATTCAAGCCTATCCATACATCTAGATTTTTCTAATTGTTCTTTTAAAGATGTTTCATCTACTCTAATTCCCATTGAAGAAATTTCTATTGTTTTATCAATTGCTTTATCATAAATTAATAAATCTCCATCTAATTTCCAGTCATCATAATCTGGACTTCTTTTATCGTGAACTACTCCAGATTTTAATTTATCTCCAATACCTATTATAAATACTGCCTTTTTCTCTTTTCCTATTAGTTGTTCTCTTTCAATAGGCATTTTATCTGGATACATATCTTCTAATTCTTGACTTGTTATAAAATATATAGTTTTAGGTAAATCCAATGTTAAATAATGATATTTCTTTTTCATAAATACTGATGTTTGTCTAATTGCTTTGTAAATACTTTTTACCGTATCCTTTAAATATTCAATTGTTCTGTCTTGTTTATCTATCACTTTTTCCCAATCCCATTGCTCAACATATAAAGAATGAATATCATCAACTACTTCATCTTTTCTAATAGCTTTCATATCTGTATATATTCCTTCGTGCATAGGTATTTTATATTTACCAAGTGATACTCTTTTCCACTTTGCTAGAGAATGTACTATTTCAAATTTCTCATCTTCTTTTTTAAAACTTACTGCTTTCTCTACTCCAGTTAATTTATCTTGTAACCCAGTAGATGTTTTTACGAATATAGGACTTTGTACTTTTGTTAATCCTAATCTTACTTCTAATTGGCTTTCAAAATGTTTTTTACATTCATCAATAGCCTTTAATGTTTCTAAATAACTAATTTCTTTCCTCATTTTAATTCCCTCTTTCTTAATTTAATTTTTTGGTAAAACCATATAATTGTTGGCACGAAATCAAAGATTTCGACAACAATTTATAAATAAATTAAGATACTTGTAGGACATATCTATTTTATTTTTACATAAATGATTGTGTTAATGGCTTTGCCATTTACAAATCATTATATGCGTTAGCTAAAATAGATTTAAACCAAAATGAATAAATCTATTTCATGTTTTATTATTATTGTCATTATTATTATCATTTTCACTTTCCATTCTTAAACCACCTCACTTTATAACCCAAATTTTAATTATCTCTAATTTAGTATCTTTAATAGCATAAGTTTTTCCTCCTCTCTTAATTCAAAAATCCCTGTATCATCCTACAATAAGGACGAATACAGGTATCCGCGGTGCCACCTTATTTATTATTAAAGACACTTATATCTCATTACTTTAATAATCACTTTTTTATTCTGCTCCAACAAGCATAGCAATATGATGACGGATTGCTTCCGAACTAGTCTACTAAGCTATACAGCTTTTCGGTAGTCTGCTCAGAGGTGTTCTTTCACTAAACTCTTATAACTACTTCACACTATACGTAGCTCACTGATATAAGTTGTAAAGTTACTTTTCCTCTTCATAGCATTTATGTTTATATTATAGCATGTTATTTTATTTTAGTCAAAAAACGCACGGAAACTTTTATTTTGTGCAATGTTGTATATTTCAAAAAATCTTAATTTTCTATAAAAATAACAAAAATTTGCAGTTTTGAACGTTTATACTCCTATCTTCAAAATTGCAAATTTGTCTCTTTTCCCTATTTGGATAAATTGGAATTTGTATTATTGTTTTTCATCATCTTTTTTTGAGAAAATCAAACTAAATGCAGGAACAAAGCTTATGCCAAAACAAATTCCTATACCAATTCCAGCCATACTATTTAGTACATTAACGAAAACTATACTCCATAAAATTGCCATTACGATTCCAATTATTAATCCAATTATAATTCCTTTATTCTTCATTAATTCATCCTCCTATACAACTTACTATTTTTCTATAATCTTCCATACTCCATTCTTATTTGAGCCTTCTCTTCTTATAATATTTTTATTTTTTAAGCTATTTAGAACTCTCATTACTTGTCTATCTCCAATAGAAACTTTATCTGATAATTCAGATATTGTGATATTCGCATTCTTCCTTATACAATTATATACTTTTTGCTCCGTTTCACTTAATGCTATCTCATCATTTGGTTTGTCAACTTTTTCCAATAATTCTTTATTAATAGGAATCGTTACTATAATTGTATTATCACTAATATAAAAAGCTTGCTCTCCATATTTATTTATAATTAACGGAACACCATGTCCTGTTTGGTCAATCAAATCTAAATTTGTAAATATATTTAACAAAGCTTGATTTACTGGTTTACTAACTCCTTTAAAGAAATCTGTTTTGTTTAAAGCTTTAGGCAATCCACCATTTGAAACAATTTCAATTCTATCATCAAAAATATATACTGCAGGTGGAATTTTCTCTATCCAACGTGTATGAATGCATGCGTTTAGCCATGCTTCTTTAAAGCATGCATAGTCAAAGTAACTTTCTTCAATTCTCTTTTTTCCACCTAATTTTACTTTGGTTTCGTTTATTACATCCATATATTCTAATACTTCATTTACTGCTGATATTAAACATTTCATACCATATTCAGTTCTTTTTAGCATAACCGTTTTATCTTTACCAGCAAATGTTACAACTTTTATAGAAATATCATTATTATCTGATAATAACTCAGCCATATAATTAAATCTACCATCATTTGTATATAATTTTAGGTTATTTTCAAATTGTTCATCATTAATTTTATGACCTTTTATCAAATATAAACCTTTTAATGTTTCAAATGTTAAATCATTTCTAATAGTTGGCTCGTTAACAATTAAATCAGGTTCTCCTTTGCTGTTTATTAATTCTCTTAACATGTCTGGAGATAGTTTTTTGTCTTCATCAAAAGATCTAATATAATATCTTTCAAATGCAGAATATATATTGGCATTGCCTTTTACAGTTACTTTTATTATTTTTTTATCATCAATTAACTGCAAACTTATTTCTGGAATTACTTGTGG
>DOYA01000080.1 GCA_003518755.1 Clostridiales bacterium
AAACAAAAGATGGAAAAGGAAGTGTAGAATTTGAGTTGAAATAAAAAGAATATTGAATAAAAGGTGATTGTGATATGAAAGAAACAGAAACAGAAACAGAAACAAAAAAAATTGATTTTTATTTAGTAAAACCAGATGGAAGTGTAGATAAAATGGAAAAAGAAGCTTCAATTTCGCTATTTGATCAAAAAATGTTTGCCTCTACTCTGAGACAAAAAGGAAACATTGTTTTATTTGAAAGCTTGTCTAGTACAGATGGCAAAAATGAAGACATATATCATAATTATCTATATTTACCTTTTGATAATTTATCAATAAACCAAGAAAATGTATTAAGAGTTATATTAGACGTTTTTTCACTTCAAGGAAAAGTATTACTTGAACATGTCAATCAAAATCAAAGACTTACTATAAATAGATACAAAGAAAAAACTATATCATTAAGCAAAGAATACTATACAGTTGATGATTTGATGAATGACATTAAACAAGTAGAGGTAAAAGTATTTTTCTTGTCAGATGGGGAAAAAAATAAAATGGCGGAAATCTGTTATTTAGAAGAAGATAGAGTTGATGCATATGTTAAAGAACAAATCGCTAAGCATCCCAACGATAATATTTTATTTTATAAAAATGATCGAAGTGGAGTTGTAAACAATTATTCAGCTATTTATAGCCCTGTTTATGATGAAGACAAAGATATAAAAAAATTTGTAAAACAATTAGTTGAAGAGGGATACTTTGAAAAATACGATAAAGAACAAATGGGGTTAATTGTATATAGTTCTTCTATGATGAGTAGAAGAATAGTAATAAAAGGTAGTAATAAAGAAATATATTTATAATCATTTAGAGTACAAGAAATAGGTCAATATTATTATAAATTGATAAGATTATTATGGAGGAAATTATGAAAAAATATGATATTTTAAAAAATTTTGTTTTAGGTGGGTGTATAGGAGTTACACTTATGGAATTAAGTTCTTTTATTGTGAATTTATTTCTGGGGAAAATTGATGCTGAAACAATGAGCTTAATAAAAAGTTTTTTAACTATTTTTTTCTTTGGAGGAATAATATTTACTTTAGCTATTATTTCCATAAAAAGTTTAAAATATAAAGATTTAAAATCTAAAGATAAACAAAAAGTATTAACAAAACAAATTGTTTTATTAAGTATAGTAATTATAATATGTTCTGGAGTTTTATTATTTTATGCACTTAATGAAAATGCTTTAGGAGTAATTCTATCATTGAGTTTTATCATCGTTTTTGTTCTTTGGGCTTATGGATGTTATGTTGAACAAGCAATTTTAAAGAAAAATATGGTAATGATTAATAAAGTTTAGAGTAGAAAAAATACAATAATATACCAAGAAAGGAGAATTGTTTAAAATGGACAATAAAGATGAAATAAAAAAAGAAATAGAAAACAATCCTGATGATATAAATGATATTCAATTGGTAGATTTAGCAGTTTCATTATCAGATTATGAAGATGAAGAACTTGAAAAATTATGTTTAGACTTAAATGATGAAAATTTAGCAAAAGTTTTAGAAGAAGCGGAAACAAAAATTCAAAAAAAATTGATTGGATTTTTAGATAATTCTCGTGTTATAGATATTTTTTCTTTTATGTCAAAAGATGATATAGCTGATGTATTAGGAGTATTAAATACAGGTAGAAGAAAACAATTAATTAATATAATGAAAACTGGAGATAAAGCAGTAATAAAAGAACTTTTAGGATATAAAGATGATTCTGCAGGAGGAATCATGACAACAGAGTATATTGCTTTATATCAAGATTTAACAGTTAAAGAAGCAATAAAAAAAATAAAAGAAATTGCATCTAAAACTGAATATATACAAACAATTTATGTTATGAATCCAAGTAAAAAAATAATGGGTACAGTGGATTTAAGAGATATAATTGTTGCAAAGGAAAGTTTAAAACTCGAAGAAATTGCAGAAGAAAACTTTATTTATGTTGAGCCAGAGCTAGATCAAGAAGAAGTTGCAAAAATAGTTTCAAAATACGACTTAAATGCAGTTCCAGTATTAAATAGTAGAAAAAGAATGCTAGGAATAATAATGGTTGATGACATAGTAGACGTATTAGTTGAAGAACAAACAGAAGACATCTTAAAAATGGGTGGTGTCGCAAAAGAAGAAACGCTTGACAGTACACTTATTGAGTCAATTAGGATGAGGCTTCCATGGTTACTTATCAATCTTTTAACAGCTTTTTTAGCTGCATTAACAGTAAAATGCTTTGAAAGTACTATTGCTAAAGTTGTGGCATTATCTGCAACAATGTCAATAGTTACAGGAATGGGAGGAAATGCAGGAACTCAAACTGTTTCTATTATAATTCGTAATTTAGCAATGGGTAAGGTTAAATTTAAAGAAGTAGGGCATTTAATACTTAAAGAAGTAATATTAGGATTGATTAATGGAGCTATAATTGGATTAGTTACAGGAATAATAGTTGCATTAATTTATCATAATGTGTATTTAGGACTAATAATCTTTTTAGCTATGATTGGAAATTTAATAATTTCAGGATTTTTTGGCCTAGTAATTCCAATTGTTCTAGAAAAATTAAAAGTTGACCCTGCTCTTTCTTCATCAATATTTTTAACAACTGCAACTGATGTATTAGGATTTTTCTTGTTTTTAAGTTTGGCAAGTATTTTTCTAAGTAAATTAGTTTAAGATGTAAAAGATATGGGAGATGTGATGTGGGAAGTGAGAAGTGTGAAATCTCACATCTCACTTCTCATGTCTCACTTCAAGATTTAATTAACAACGTTCACACCTAGGCTCACAATGTTCTGATTTTTTTCCTCGTAAACAATCTCCTTCATGTTTGCACTTTACATCCAAATTATAATGACGTACATCATTTACCCAAATATCAATTGCATATTCTCTTCCTGGACATAGAGGACCAAAAACAAATTCACCATATTTATCTGTGAATGTATGTGATATAGGAATTCTTTTTTTCTTCCCATCTTTCCCAAAATCAATTTCTATTAATTTAACTACTGCATCTTTTATTGGCTCTTTGAACATATTTTTAATTTTTCCATAAATTACATCCCTATTATCTTCTGGTAAAGTTATATCTAAATCAAATTGTTTTCCATTTGATATTAAACCATTTACATCAATTACAGGGCAATGAGGTCTATTAGGTTTATTCATTTCAATATTCATAACATCATTTTCCATTTTATAATATTCCTTTACAAAAAATTAAGCATAATATTGCTTTATATATAGTATGAAAAATGTCGAAAAAAGTTATTGTGATTTTTTTATTTTTATGATAGAATTGCAAAAGAAATAAAAAAATAGAAAGGAAGTTTTAAAATGTCAGAAGCAAAATATAACAGAGTACTTTTAAAATTAAGTGGAGAAGCTCTAGCAGGAGCAGACAAAACAGGAATCAATATACAGGTAGTAGGAGAAATATGCGATAAAATTAAAGAAGTAGTTGAAATGGGAGTTCAAGTTGCAATTGTTGTTGGTGGAGGAAACTTCTGGAGAGGTAGAAGAAATGGAGAACAAATGGAAAAAACAACAGCAGATTATATGGGAATGTTAGCTACAGCTATGAATGCATTATCACTTCAAGATGCATTAGAGGCAAGAGGATTATTTACAAGAGTTCAAACAGCTATAGAAATGAGAGAAATTGCAGAACCTTTTATAAAAAGAAAAGCATTAAAACATTTAAATAGAGGAAGAGTAGTTATATTTGCTTGTGGTACAGGGCATCCATTCTTTTCAACAGATACAGGAGCAGCACTTCGTGCAGCAGAAATTGAAGCAGATGCAATTTTACTTGGAAAATCAATAGATGCAGTATATTCTGCAGATCCAAAGCTAGATCCAACAGCTACTAAATATGATAGAATAACATATCAAGAGGTTTTAGAAAAAGATTTAAAAGTTATGGATTCAACAGCAACAGCTCTATGTAAGGATAATAATATTCCACTAGTAGTATTTGGAATAGCAGATCCAGACAATATTGTAAAAGCTGTTAAAGGGGAACAGATAGGAACAATTGTAGAATAATTTTAAAAATGTAAAGCACCAAATAGGAGGTTAGATAAAAAATCAACCTCCTATTTAATGTTTAATATGTAAAATATTTTATTGATATATTAAAAAATGACAAACGTAATAAAAATGTAACATAAATGTAACATAACAGCAAAACATTGAAACTGTAAAAAATGTACTTGTACATCATATAAAGAAGTGTTTACAAATAAAAAAAATAATGATAAAATTTTTTTGTCTGGAAAAGACAAAAAATTGAAAATTTAGGGGGATTTTATGAAAAAGAATATTTTGATTACATTTATTTTAATTGTAAGCATGATTGCATTCATGGGAATGTTTAATAAAGTTAATGCTGCAAATGTGGAAATTACATTTAAGGATGAAAACATGTTTAGATTAGTAGTTAATCAATTACTTCCTGCGACAGTAGCAACTAATTCAAAAGAATATAAAATAGTTATGACAGACGAAGCTATTTCAAAAGTAGAAGTATTAAATCTTACTGGAAGTCTGCCATCATTATCTTGGCCTGGAGAACATAGAATTAAAGACTTAAGTGGAATTGAAAACTTTACAAAATTAAAGAGACTTACTTTAGATAATAATTTGATAACAGATTTAACTCCGTTAGCTAATTTGGATTTGACAGAATTAAACATTAGAAATAATAAAGAATTAACAGATATTAGCATAGTGCAAAATTTTGAAAATTTAAACCAATTAATTTTAGATTCATGTGGTATTACACAAGATAATATGGAAGCAATATGCAAATGCACTAATCTTACAAAACTTGGGTTACATGGATGTTTAAATATAAATGATATTTCAAAGGTATCAAATTTAACAAAGTTACAAAGATTATGGATAGGAAGAACTTCTATAACTTCACTTGATCCAATAAAAGAATTAACAACATTAAAAGAATTAGATACTAATTACAATAGAAATATAAAATCAATAGAACCATTAAAAAATTTAGTGAATTTAGAGGGATTATACTGCTATGGATGTTCAATATCCGATATTTCACCATTATCAAATCTAACTAAACTTGTTTCATTAAGAATTGCTGATAATAATATTCAAGATATAGCTGTAATTTCTAAATTAACAGTGCTAAAAGCATTAGATGCAAGTTACAATCATATATCAGATGCAACACCAGTTGAAGGAAGAGAATGGCAAGGTTTAGATTTATCAAATCAAACAATTTCTATGAAAGCTAAAGCTGGAAGCACAATAACTTTACCAGAAATTTTTAGAGCAACTATGGATTCTTCTAACATAATGTATATTCCTAATGAAATGCATTATTTAAATTGCACAAAAGTTGATAATAATACAATAAAATTAGGAAATGATGGTGAGATTTCAATTATTATCATTGGATTATCACAAGATAAAGATAATACATTTTCATGGGATGAGCAATATGTTTCAAATAATTTAAATAAAAAAATGATAAAAAGTGCACAAGGATCAAAACTAACAATAACACTTGAAGAAGAAAAGAAAGACCCAAATGAAGAAAATAAAGACAATAAGAATAACACAGAAAAAGAAGAGGACAAAAATACAAATACTGAAACTGATAAAGATACAAATACTGACAATAAAAAGAACAACACAGTAAAACCAAAAGAAGATGATACAGTAAGTGATGGAAGCTTACCTTTTACAGGAAAAGTAACCATAGGATTG
>DOYA01000097.1:0-2327 GCA_003518755.1 Clostridiales bacterium
ATATAAAAAGATAATAATACTAAAAAATAATACATAATCACAAATATTATATTTGGAGTAATAATATAAATTTTACTTAATGGGATTTTTGATCCAAGTTTAGATATAAAAATTAAGATTTTCAAACTATATGACAATAATATTTGTAGAAAACTAGTGTCAAATACTAAACAAATTAAACCTAATACTATTATCGGTACAATTATAAAACTTGCTAATATACTTAAAAAAATGCTGAATATTGGTAATTTATTAAATTGATAAATTATAATTGGAATTATTGAAATCATACTGGAAATAGTTACTAAAATTGAGTCCAAAACTATTTGTCCAATTTTTGAATTAATTATTTTTATACCATATCTAATTTTTTTCTGATTTTTTCTAATAGCTCTATTATTAGTTTTTTCCAAACTATTACTAATGTATTTTTTTAATAATCTTTGAAATATAATAATTCCAATAATTGCAGAATATGATAATTGTAAACCTATATTTAAAATAGAAAAAGGATTGTTAATTAATAATATAATTAAAGATAAACTTAAAGTTTGCCAAATATCATTTTTTCTATAAAAGAAATTAGACATTATTAAAACTATACCTGATATCCCAGCTCTAACAAGTGTAACTAGAAATCCAGTTAAACACATATATATAAATACAAAAAAGCTTATAACAATTTTTGAAAAATGCTTTCCAAGTAATCTATTAAAAACAAAGCTAATTATTAATATAACATATGATATATGCATTCCTGAAATTGCTAATATATGTGAAATATTACTATCAGAAAAATCTGTTATTATTTCTTCATCAATTTCAGACTTATCTCCTAGTAATATTCCTTTTAAAATAGATTTTTCATCTTTTGATAGTTTCATATTATTTACTTTTTTACTAAAACAGATCTTTAATTTATATATTTTAGTAAAAAAATAATTTATAGAATTGTTCTTAATTATTGTTACTTTATTTGCTTTTACTGTACCTATTATTTTTAAAGTTTTTAAATATTCTCTATAATCAAAACCTTTATAGTTTCTGGCTTGGTTTGGCAATTCATATTTTCCATAAATGCTAACTTCATCACCAAATTCTAATTTTTCTTTACTTTGAAGATATATATATATACTCTTATATTTTTTTGATATTATTTTTACTTTGTATTTTTCATTTAATATTTCTACGATTTTTCCATTTATTTTAATCTCTCTACCTTCTGAATTTTTATAAATTTTTTCATATTTATTATTTTGAATTAAAACTATTGAATTTGAAATAATGGAAGAAATAATAATTAAAACTATAACATTTTTAGTAAATATTATTTTTAAATATCTAGAATGTCTACTATAAGAGAATAATTTAAAATTTTTCTTTTTTTCATGTCTATTTTTTAACAGATATATCAAAAATATAACACAATAAAAGAGGGCTATTGTATTTTTACAATATAGCCCCCATAATACTCCTATGATATATCCGAATTGTTATTGTTAAAAGCTTTCGTTTTTCTAACATTCGGTTCCTTTCAATTCAAATATTGCTTTATAAACATCTATTTTAAGTTCGCAACATTGCTTTCATTGTATATGTCGCTGTTGCTACTCTACAAATTTAAATCTGTTAATTATAATTCTAAAGTATTCTTCTAGCTGTTATGTAATTTTTAGTATAATAACTTTCTGATAAAGATGAAATAATTACACCTTTGCTAGGATTTGCAGCATGTATGAATGAACCCCCACCAATGTATAATCCAACATGCCCATTAAAGCATAGAATATCTCCTGCTTGTAAATTTGATTTGCTTACTGCAACACCATTACTTCTTTGACCTGAAGATGTTCTATTTAAAGAATATCCAAAATGTTTATATACATAACTTGTAAATCCTGAACAGTCAAATCCAGATGGAGACATTCCTCCATAAACATATTTACATCCTAAAAATTGTTTTGCATAAGCTACAACAGCTGATCCTGTTGATGAACTTGAACCTTCACTGGTAGTTTTGCTTGGTTCTGGAGTTTCTTTTTCTGTGCTTTCAGTTTTGTTATTTTGTGTCTCACTTGAATTTGCATTTTCTCTGTTTATATTTTCACTTCTTGATGTAACTACTGTTTTGTTATCAGATAAATAATTATTTGATACATATCCTGTTTTGCCATTATAGTTAATCTTAGCCCATTTGTTATCAACAATAGCTGTAACAGTTACTTTGGTATTAAGATCTAATTGGTCAATAACCTCTGATTTATTATTTGCTTCTTTTCTAAGGTTTAATGTTGATACAGAAACATATTTTGTTAAATTAGTTTCTT
>DOYA01000097.1:2456-4900 GCA_003518755.1 Clostridiales bacterium
TTCTTCAGTATTTTCATTATTTTGTTCAGTTTCTGTTTTTACTTCAGTAGTATCATTCTTAATATTTGCTTCAATCTTGCTTTTTAAAACCCATCCACAACTAGTTCCATTTTCTACATAACACCATTTGTTGATTATATCTTTAACTTGTAATTCTGTGTTTTCAGAAATATTTGCAACTATACTTGAATTAATAGATGGTACTATTTTTAAATCTAATTTAGTAGTTATAGTATAAGTAGAATCTTTTTTTATTTTTTCTTCTTGCACTTCTATTGCCTCAGTAGTTGGATTAGTGTTGTTTTCGGTATTTGCTTCACTATTAGCTTGTTCTTCTTTGTTTTCTATGTTTTCAGTGTTTTCGTTGTTTTCTGTAGTTTCAGTACTATCTGAACTTTCTTGAACTTCTAACATATCATTTCTGATATATCCAGTAAATTCTGATTTTTTTACTTTTGTCCAATCTTCTTCTGTTTCAAGTACTTCAACTTCATCTCCTATTGAAACTAATGTTAAAATTTCAGATTCTGTATTTGCTTCTTTTCTTATTCGAACATTGTCTGATGTAATTTTTCCTGTTGTGGCATAAACTTTTGAACTCATTAGTATAATAAATGCTATAATTATTGCACTTTTAATTGTTTTTTTCATTACAAAAATATTATTTACAGGTTAATTCCTGTAAATTACCTCCTTTTTTTATTAATGGTCGAATTATATCACAATTTTTAAAAAAATGCAACTAATAGAAAATTACATTTTTATTACAGAAGTATTACGAAATTTCAATTCTGTATAGGAAATGGCTTTTCTAAAACATTTCGGGCGATTAAAATCGCCCCTACATCTTTTTTAAATATATTTATCTACCTTAATAATATATCTGCCTTTTCTCGTATTTCCTGATATTTCTTTAAATTCGAATCTTCCTTTTCCACGAATTGTAATTATATCTCCTACTTTTACTTGTTTAGAAGATTTTGTTTCTACTTTATAGTTAAGAAGGACTCTCTCTTGTTCTAAATATTCTACTGCTTTATTCCTTGAAGTTCTTGCTAAACTAGATACTATATTATCTAATCTTAATGAAGCTATAATTTCTGTAAGTTCAATTTTATTAGTTTCAATTTGTTGTAAATTATCTATTGAATCGACCTCAATATCAGCTGAAGAAAATCTTGTAAGTTCTCTTAAATTCTGTACTAAAAAACTTTGTACTTCATTTTTAACTATAATTTCTGCACCATTTCTTTTAACTGAAATATCTCCAATTTTCTCTCTTTCAATTCCAAGCTTCATTATAGCTCCTAAATATCTACGATGATCATACTGTTCTTCTAACATAATAGGCAAAGATATTTTAATTATGCTCATTATTTTAGAATGGTTTTTTCTTGTCATTTCTTCAGTTAGTTTTTCTGGATATACTATTAAAACCTTTCTTTCAGCTTCTACTACTCCTCCAAAAAAATAATAATTTGTAAATCTAATTCTTTTTAAAAATTTATCAACTAAGTCTTGTTCAGCTAAATTTAAAAAATCTGTGTTTTCTATTTTATTTTTTGTTTTACAAAATTCTATTTTATCTAATACTTTTGCTAATAATAATTTATCCTCTTGATTTTTATAGTCTGATAATAGTTCTTGTTTATTCATTTTTTTGCTCCTTTTCAATTGTAGTTATTTTACTATAAAATCTGTATAAATTCAATATATTATTATAAAATTCACCCGCACTTCATCTATTATTAAACCTAAATCTTTGGCTTGTTTTATTAAATAATCCAATTTTGCTTGATTAGCTTTTATATTATATGTGTAATAATCTATTAAACCATTTTCAGCATATTCAAAATTTACATGTGATTGCATAAGTAATCTTTTTGTATAAATAATATTTTGCATAAGTTCACTTTTTTTCTCATCTTCAGTCTTATCTAAAATCTTACTTTCTCTAATATACTCATTTTCCATTAAATTACACCTCTTTTCTATTATATGTAATTTATTAACTTTTACTATATTTTTTCATTGGTAAATCCCTTTTTTAGCTTAAAAATTACTAACTTCTATTTACCCGAGTCTTGCTCAATATTTCTCTCCTCATTTTTTTGATTATTTTTTTCTCTAATCTAGAAATATAGCTCTGGGATATTCCGAAGTTCATCTGCTACTTCCTTTTGAGTTTTTTCATTTCCATCATTTTTTAGCCCAAATCTCATTTCCATAATATTCTTTTCTCTTGCATTAAGCTTATTAATAGAAATCCTAAGTAATTTTTTATCAATTTCATCTTCTATTTTTCTTGATGTTATATCCTCATCAGTTCCTAAAATATCTGATAGTAATAATTCATTTCCATCAGCATCTTTATTTAATGGTTCATCTAAAGATACTTCCATTTTGGTTTTATTAATTCTTCTTAAATACATCAATATTTCATT
>DOYA01000097.1:5008-6273 GCA_003518755.1 Clostridiales bacterium
ACCTTTAGCTAATCCTATTGTTCCAATAGAAATTAAATCTTCAATTCCAATACCTGTATTTTCAAACTTTTTTGCAATATATACAACTAGCCTTAAATTTCTCTCAATTAGAATTTGCCTTGCTTCTAAATTATCTTTTTCAGTTAACTTTTGTATATAATATTCTTCCTCTTCTTCTGGAAGTGGTGGTGGAAGTGTTTGTGCTCCCGCTATGTAAAAAATAGGTTCTTCAATAATGTCGTCATTTTTTATGTATTTAACATAAATTGAATTTATATTGTTTTTAACTAATTTTAAAAAATTCATTTTATCTCTTTCCTTTCTATTTTGTTGTCACAGGTACCGGAGATTTTTGACAACAACTCAGCCCAACTAATGCGTGATATTCTCCCTTTTTGCTCAGTTTTTTATTATATAAACCTATTATTATTTTTTCTATTCTTTTTATTTCTTCATTTTGCTCGATAGCTACTTCTTGTGCACTAATTCCTAAAATCATACCATTTTGTTTTCCTAATGATGAAAAAGGTATAATTTTTATCTTTGATAAATATTGATTTTTTATTGTTTCTGATATTTCATTTAAATCACCTCCTAATATATTTTCAATATTTTCTAGTATTTCATCAGAAATGATGTTTTTGAATACACTGTGTTCTGCCACAATTACAGGAATATTTGTAATTGGTTCTTTTAAAAAATTTCCTGTATCTATTAATGCTTTTGTTTTTACTTTTTTATCATTCACTTTTATAGTTATATAACATACTATATCTTTTCTAGATATTTTATTCTTAATTAATTTAAAAGATATGATTATTACAATAAATGACACTATTACTCCTATCATAATAGTTAGAAGTGTGTATTTTCCACATATCAGTCCATTATATATCGAAATTTTTCCAGAATTTGCAATATAAATTAGAGCCAATGCACCTCCACCAAATACAAATGATGTCAGATAAAAATAAACTATTATTCTTAGTAACTCTTTTATGCTATTTGCTTTATAAGCAATGTATGTCATTGCAACTGATAGTAATACTTTCATAATTATACTTTGGAAAAAAGTATCGTTTATTAAATAAGCTAGTACAGTATAAACACTTCCGATAGAACTTGATATAAGTATTTTTAAGATTTTTATTTTTGATTTCGTTTCAATTCCCACTGCATATAAAATCAAAATATTTAATATTAAATTTTCCAAAAAAACAACATCCAAGTAAATAGTCATTTTCTCACCTGAATGTATTGTACCA
>DOYA01000087.1 GCA_003518755.1 Clostridiales bacterium
AAATTTACCTTATTATTTATTACTTTCATAGTAAGAATTATATAAATTGGCATAATATCCATTTTGTTTCAATAATTCTTCATGTTTTCCTTGTTCAATTATTTCTCCATCTTTTAAAACTAGTATTTTATCAACATTTACAATTGTAGATAGTCTATGTGCAATAAATATTGCTGTTTTCTCTTTTGATAATTTATTAATAGATTTTTGAATTAGTTTTTCAGTATTTGTATCAATATTTGCTGTTGCTTCATCTAGAATAAAGATATCTGGATTTAAAGCAAAAATTCTTGCAAATGCTATTAATTGTTTTTGTCCTACTGAAAAGTTTTCTCCTCTTTCTACTGCTTCTGTTTCAATTCCATTTGGCAAAGAATTCACAAAGCTTCTAGCTAATGCTAAATCAACTGCTTTTTCCACATCCTCATCAGTTATATTTTTATATAATTTAATATTGTCTTTTACTGAACCAGAAAAAATAAATGGCTCTTGCAATATATTTCCTATATGACTTCTTAAACTATTTATATTTATATCTTTTATATTTATTCCATCTATTAAAATTTCGCCTTTTTGTATTTCATAAAATCTGTTAACTAAATTTGTAATTGTAGTCTTTCCAGCTCCAGTTTTTCCAACTAGTGCTATTGTTTCAGTTGGCTCAATTGTAAAACTAATATCTTTTAATATCCAATTCTCATCATTATCATTATATTTAAACCAAACATGTTTAAATTCAACTTTTCCTTTTACATCTTTTAGTTCAATTCCTGAATCATAATCTTCTAAAAATTCCTCTTGCTCTATTAAATCAGATATTCTATTTAATGAAACAATTGCTTCTTGGAATCCTTCAACATTTTCCATAGTTTTAGCAATTGGTTCAAATAAACGTCTTACAAATGTAATAAAAACATATATCTCCCCAGCTTTTATTTCAATTCCCCAAATGTTTTTTATTCCAGTTGCTAGTATAATTGCAATTGTAATATTTAAAGATAGTGTTACTATTTGAAAAACCGGAGAATCAATTAAAGCAGCTTTATTCCTAGTCTTTATTAATTTTTCTGTTAAATCAGTTTCTTTATCTTTTATAATATTTTGAATATTGAATATTTTAATTGTTCGAGAACCATATATAACTTCTGAAAAAAAAGTATTTAGTTCTGTTCTAATCTTTTTTGCTTTTTTATAAAATTTATTAGCTTTTTTTACAAAAAAAGTAACACCAATTATGCTAATTATAAGTAGTATTAAAGAAATTATAGTTAATTTCCAATTTATACTAAACATTATAATTAACACAACAATTACATATGTAGTATCTCTAAATAGATTTATAATATCATCTTTTAAAAAAGCTCCTATATCATCTGTATCACTTGTAATTCGAACATATAGCTTTCCAGCAGGCGTTTTATCATGAAAAGATACATTAGTTTTTTGAGAAAAATTAAAAATCTTTTCTCTTAAATCACTTATAATATTTTCACCAACATGTGCTGTAAATTTTACTACTATAAAATCAATTATATTTTCGAACAATACTATAGTAATATACAATAATCCAATATATACTGCATTTGTTACAAAACTTTTTCCTAAAATTTCAATACTTTTTTCCAACACCTTATTTTGCATAAATTGATCAATTATTGTCTTTACTATAACTGGCCTTGATGCTGATAATGCATTTTCTAAAATCGTCAGAAGTATAATTAATATAATCCATTTTAAATATGGTTTTGCTAAGTTATAGAATCTTTTAATTGTTTTCAATACTTTCTCCCTTTTATTAATATTGGTATTTTACACTTTTTTAATATTAGTCACTCTTATAAATATATATTTTAGAATGTAGAATGATAAAATATATATTTATAAGAGTGACGAATCTTCTTCTAAAAACGCCTAAATTTATGACACATTCATCAAACTCTGCTGATTATAAAAATGCCTATATAATCCATCTTGAGTAATTAATTCTTCATGTTTTCCTTCTTGGACAATTTGTCCTTCATCTAAAACAATGATATTATCTGCAAAGTTTACATCTGAAATTCTATTTGAAATAATGATACATGTCTTGTCTTTTAGTACTTCCTTAATATTATTTAATATAATTTTTTCTGTTTTATTATCTATTGCAGAAAAAGAATCATCAAATATTATTAAATTTTGATTATATAAAAATGCTCTTGCGATTGCTACTCTCTGCCTTTGGCCTCCTGATAAAGTAATACCTTTTTCCCCAATTATTGTTTCTATTCCATTTTCCATATTATTTACATCTTCTTCTAAACAAGCATATTTTACACTTTCTAGAATTTGTTCATCAGTAAATTTATCATTAAATAATGTGATATTATTTTTAATTGTATCTGAAAATAAAAAGCTTTCTTGTGTTATGTAACAAAAACTATCTCTAAGTTCATATGTATTTATTTGATTTATATCTTTTCCATCAACAAAAACTTGATTATTATCTATATCATATAGTTTTAATAATATATTTGCAATTGTAGTTTTTCCGCTTCCAATTGTTCCAATAATTCCAAGTGTTTGTCCTTGTTTTAATCTTATATTAATATTTTTTAAAGCCTCTTTATTATCAATATGTTTAAAGTTTAAATTTTCAATTTTTATATCTCCATTTATTGTTTGTCTTGTACCACTCAAAGATTCTGTAGGCAATTTGTAAAATTCATCCAATTTTAAAACAGCTACTTGTGCATTTTTCATATTAGTTATTAATCTTGGAAACCATATCAAAGGCCAAAACATCTCATTTATAAAACTATTAAATACAATAAATTCACCAACTGTTACAGAATTTGCCACAACTAACTTAGTTCCATAAATTGCACTAATTCCATAACAAATACCAAAACATGTAAATATTGAAATATATAATAATGCTGAGTAAACAGATACATCAATATTAGCTTTTTTCAATTTTTTAGATTTTTCTTTAAAAGTTTTAATGTTTATTTCTTCTCCATTAAATGCCTTGGTTATTCTTATAGAATCTGTACTTTCTTGTACAAATTCTGATAATTTGGTATATGCTTTTTGAGCTTTTTCCTGTTTGTTTTTTATTATTTCTTTTAATATAATAATTATTATGCTATCAATTATCATTGGTATAAATACTAGTATAGTTAATTTTATGCTTATTTGAATCATTAATGTTGAAAGTATAAATAATACTATTATTACTCTAATAAAATCACAAATAAAACTTGTAAAACCCTTTCTTATGTCAATCGTGTATTTAGTCAAATAACTCATTAATTCTCCATTTTTTGTTTTTTGTAAACCAATGGTTTTTAGTTTCAAAAAACGCGAAAAAATTCTATCTTTTAGATTTTTTTCAAAACTAAAAAATAGTTTTTTTCTAAAATAACTCCAAAACATTCTTAATACAACATCTGCTAATACAATACCAGCAAATAGGAGAAAATACTTAATTATTGCTTGCATATTATCCTTAGCATTTGGATATAAATCTATAATTTTACCCAAAATTTTCGCAGGAAAAAGCCTACTGATATTTATAATAATCAGTAGTATTGAAATACCTATAATATGCAATTTGAATTTTTTTAGCAAATCTATTATAACCTTTTTCAAAATTTTCTCCTAAAATAATTTTGTAAGAATCGTTTATAATTACGATTCTTACAATGTTTTACACCTTTACCTCTACATTAATATCTTTTATTAAATCCTCATATTTTTGAATTACAGGGTTTACTGTGTTTTCTATATATTCTTCTACCTGATGTGGAGCTCTTCCACATAGATTGCTTGGATTTAATGCCTTTTCAATTTCTTCTTTGGTTAATCCAAATGATTCATCTTTTTCTATTCTTTCTATTAAATCATTTGGCTTTCCAAATTGTTTTACTTGTTTTGCAGCTTCCATTGAATGAACTCTTATTTTTTCATGTAATTCTTGTCTATCTCCACCTTTTAAAACTGCATTCATTAATATTTCTTCTGTTGCCATAAATGGTAATTCTTGCATTAAATTTGTTCTAATTACATTTTCATAAACTACAATGTTTTTAGAGATATTTCCATATAAAATAAGTATACTATCAACTGCTAAAAATGCTTCTGGTATGCAAATTCTTTTATTAGCAGAATCATCTAATGTTCTTTCTAACCATTGAGTAGCTGCAGTTATTGATGGGTCCATTTTTAATGCTATAACATGTCTTGATAATGAGTTTATTCTTTCTGATCTCATTGGGTTTCTTTTATATGCCATTGCAGAAGACCCTATTTGACTTTTTTCAAATGGTTCTTCTAATTCTTTTTCATGTTGAAGTAATCTCATATCATTTGCAAATTTTGATGCACTTTCTGCAATTGAAGCTAATACATTTAATACTCTTGAATCTACTTTTCTTGTATATGTTTGCCCTGACACACCAAATACTTTATCAAATCCCATTTTTTCAGCTATTTTACCATCAATTTGTTTAACTTTTTCTTCATCTTTAAATAATTTCATAAAGCTTTCTTGTGTTCCAGTTGTTCCCTTACAACCTAGTAATTTCATATGGCTTTCAA
>DOYA01000180.1 GCA_003518755.1 Clostridiales bacterium
TTGAAGAAGCATATAAAAATATACAGGAAGCAATGGAAGGATGGATTGAAGCAAAACTTGAAGGAGGATTTGAGATCCCTAAGCCACTAAAAAAAGAAAAATTTAGTGGGAAATTTGTAATAAGAATTCCAAAATCACTACATTATAGACTATCTGTTGAAGCAAAAGAAGAAGATGTATCTTTGAATCAATATATATTGTATAAATTAAGTCGATAAATTTTCATTTGGGGACGGTCCTTTTTTGCAAATATTACATTTAGGACCTTTCCTAAGATGAAAAAAGAAGGATGTAAAAATGGAAAATAGATATAAAAGTATTATAGTTGTTGATTTAGTGTTGACAAGAAAGAATAATGAAAAAACAGAAGTATTATTAGCTTTACGAAAAAATACAGGATATAATGATGGAAAATATGAGTTACCTGGTGGTCATGTTGAAGAGGGCGAAGATTTAATAGATGCAATGATACGAGAAGCAAAAGAAGAATTAAATATAGATTTGAAAAGAGAAAATTTAAGTATTGTACATATACTACATCATTATAAAGCTGATAGAATAATATTTAGAATATTAGCAAAAAAATATGAAGGAAATATTCAAATTGGAGAACCAGACAAATGTGAAAAACTTAAATGGTTTGATATAAATGAATTACCGAATAATATTGATATCAAATCAAAAAATGATTTGAAAGAAATAAGCCAAGGCATTTTTTATGATAATAGTGATTTTATAAATGTAAATTAGGAGGAGAAAAGGATGAATAGTTTTATTAGAAAAATAAAAAGTGTTCCAGATTTTGAAACAGAGAAATTCTTTAAAGGTTATTATTTAAGTAAAAAGAAATTGAACTCAGATATATATTTAATAGAAATGGAATATGGCCATAAATTTTATCAAAAAGAAAAAGTAAGTACTCATATATATTATATTTTAGAAGGTTCTGGATTAGCATGTATTGATGGAAATAGATATAATATTGAAAAAGGCGATATTATAGAAATTCCAGTTGATACAGAGTTTGCGTTTAAAGGAAAAATGAAAATGATTGAAATTATGAATCCTCCATTTGAACCAAGTACACATATTGATACAAGAAAAAATGATTTATAGAGATAGGAGATATAAAAAATGAGTCAAATAGTTGAAATCATTAAGTATGAATTAGTAAAAAGATGTCAAAATTACAAGGGAAAATATGGTTATGATTTTTGGAATGATCATATAAAATATGTTGTTAAAAATTCAATTGAATTAGCTAAAAAATATAATGCTGATGTTGAGATAGTTGAATTAGGAGCACTATTACATGATATATCAATGCCATCAGAGATTGGTCCAAGAGATGAACATCATATTTATGGAGCTCAAATTGCAGATGAATTATTGACAAAATTGAATTATCCAGAAGATAAAAAAGAAATGGTAAAAAAATGTGTATTAAATCATAGAGGAAGTAAAAACCTAGTTAGAAATTCAATTGAAGAACAATGTGTTGCAGATGCAGATGTTATGGCGCATTTTGACTGTATTCCATCATTGTTTCATTTAGCATTTGGCAAAAACGAGATGGATAAATCAATTGAAGAAGGAACAGAATTTGTAAAGAAAAAACTAGAAAGAGATTTTAATAAATTAAGTGATAGAACAAAAGAGGGACTTAAAGATAGGTATGAAAATATAATGAATGTATTGTTTGGGTGATAAAGGACTAGATACCAATTTGAAAAGAGAAAAAAGTACTCTGTCATAAATTAAAAAGTATAAAAAAAATCCTTTAGTTAATACTTATATTATAAGAATTAACGAAAGGATTTTTTTATGGATAAAAAGAAAATAAACAAAAAAGAAACTGGTGAAGATGCTACAAAATATGGCGAATTTGTATCATCATTTTTTGGATGGATAACACCAAAACATCAAAAAGAAAGAGCAGAAGAATTAGAAAAGTTAGGTAAAGAAAAAAGAAAAGTATAAATTGGTAAATTGAGACCCGGTTGTCATTGGGGACGGACCTTTTTGACAACTTAAAAAGTTAGTTGTCAAAAAGGTCCGTCCCCAATGACAACCGGTTCCAAATTACCACACTATAAAATTCGAAGAAAAATAAAGATATAGTGAGAAAACAAAAGAAAAAAGAAGCACATTATCTGCCAGGCACAAAAGATAAAAAAAATATATGAAAACTAATGTTGAAAAATGAAAAAAATGAAAGTATAATATCATTGAAAGTCAAAGAAAGTCAAAAACAAAAAGAGGTGATTAGATGAGAGTCTCAGATATAATCGAAGAATTCATCAAAGAGCTATTTGATAAAGATGACGAAATAGAAATACAAAGAAATGATTTAGCACAAAAATTTAACTGTGTACCATCACAGATTAATTACGTAATATCTACAAGGTTTAAGCCATCACAAGGGTATTATGTAGAAAGTACTCGTGGTGGTGGAGGACATATCACAATAAAAAAAGTAAATAATACTAAATCAGATTACTTAATGCATATAATACAAAATATAGGCACTAGTTTATCAAATAGTGAAGCACAAATTTTAATAAGTGATTTTTTAACATATGATTTAGTAAATACAAAAGAAGCAAAACTATTAAGAGTTGCAACAAGTGATAATGTACTAGATATTCCAAGAGAATATCGCGATAAATTAAGAGCAACAATTTTGAAAAATATGTTGCTAAACTTAACATA
The DNA here is from genome assembly GCA_003518755.1 of Clostridiales bacterium. Taxonomy (GTDB): domain Bacteria; phylum Bacillota; class Clostridia; order TANB77; family CAG-508; genus CAG-269. Next base: position 2,713 of record DOYA01000180.1, read on the forward strand.
ACATTTTCATTTGGGGACGGTCCTTTTTTGCAAATACTTTCATTTAAGGACTGGTCTTAATTTAAGGATGGTTGTTTTATTAAAAAATAACTAATCCGCGTCAGCATATCGTTTTTAAAATCCGTATGGTGGGTATCCCTAAAGGGGGTACCATAGGATTTTAAAAATGATGTGCGGTTAAACAGGATTAGTTATTTACCTATAAAAAACAACTATTTAAAATAAAAAAAAGAAAGGAATGATTTATTATGAAATGTGAAAATTGTGGAAAAAATGAAGCTAATGTGAAATATACTCAAATTATTAATGGAGAGAAAAAGCAAATGTTTTTATGCGAAGATTGTAGTGAAAAGTTAGGAATCAATGATATTCACTTCAATATGCCAATTAATTTTACAAGTTTTTTGACTGATTTCTTTGATGATATGAATGATATCAGTTTAATGCCATCAATAGGAGCTGCTAAAACATTAAGTTGTAGTAAATGTGGATTAGACTGGGATGATTTCCTACACACTGGTAAATTTGGTTGCAGTAATTGTTATTCTGATTTTGAGTCAAGAATTGAGCCTATTTTAAGAAGTTTGCAAGGTGCTACAAATCATATTGGAAGATTAGGAGATGTAAAAACAGGAAATAATGTTAAACAAAACTTAGATGATAAAATGACAGTAAAACAAGAAACTAATTTAAGTGAAGTAGATAAACTTAAGGAAGATTTAAAAAATGCTATTAAAGAAGAAAGATATGAAGATGCAGCAAAGATACGTGATGAGTTGAAGAAACATGAAAATGAGTAAATTTTTCATTGGTGACAGTCCCCAATGAAAAAAGAAAGGAAGAAAAAGAAATGAATTGGTATATGCAAACAGGAAAAGATGGAGATGTTGTTTTAAATAGCAAAATTAATTATTCAAGAAATTTAAGAAATTATAGATTTGAAACAAAAGACCAAAAAGATATTCAAGAAATTGAAAATTTAGTTAAAACAAATCTTCCAAGTATAGGATATGGTTTGAAATTTTTAAAGCTAAAAGATATGGATGAATTAACTAAAAAAAGCTTAAATGAAAAAGGCTTGATTGATGAATACTCATCAAATAATAATGTATCTGTTTTAGTAAATGATGATGAAAATATTTGCATAGTAATAAATGCTCAAAATCATTTTGAAATTCAAGTTTTTAGTACAGGCATGGAACTTGAAAACACATTTAATTTTGCAAGAGAAATTGACCAAATAATTGAGAAAACTTTTGATATTGCCAAAAGCAAAAAATATGGATATTTAACAACATCACCGATGAATGTTGGAACAGGAATGAAGGTAGGTTTAACTCTTCATCTTCCAGGTCTTACTAAAACTGGAAATATAAGAAAAATTTCACAAACAATTAATGATTTTGGATTAAGTTTTATTGCAAAATATATTAAGGGTTCAAATTCTATAGGAGATATTTATCAAATATCAAATAAGCAAACATTAGGAGTTTCAGAAGAAACAATTATTAATAACTTAAAAGGTATAGTTGATAAACTAATAGAACAAGAAAGACAAGCAAGAAAGCTTTTGGGAAAAAATGAAATAGAACTTGAAGATTTAGTATATAGAAAATATGGTATTTTAGTCAATGCAAGGAAACTAAAATGGGATGAAGCTATAGAACTACTATCAGATGTTAAAATGGGTGTAGATTTAGGGTTAATCAAAGAAATTAATGATAGCCAAATTGCAAAAATGTATTTCTATATTAACCCTGCAAATTTACAATTACATTTTGGACAAAATTTAGATTCTTATGATAGAGACATAAAACGAGCAGAGCTTATAAAACAATTAATAAATGAAAAGTAAGATAAAAATAATGTTAATATAATAAAGCAACATCAGTAAATATAAAGAGGGGAAAATATCTTAATTCCCTAAAGAAAGACCAGTGATAAAAAAGATGTGTCCCCTACAAGAAAAGAAAGGAGTGAGTTATATGATTTATAAATTTACCTCAAGAGCAAAACAAGCAATTGAATGTGCACAAGAAGA
>DOYA01000063.1:0-374 GCA_003518755.1 Clostridiales bacterium
GCTTTCAGCTCACGTTTTTGCATTCTTTTTTCTTCAATTTCTGCTGCTCTTTGTTCAATTTCTAATTGCCTTGTTTTTTCAGCTTCGATTTCTCTATCAAATCCAACTAAATTATTAGAAGTTTTTAAATATAAACCTGTTTGATAAATTTCTCTTTTTTCTTCTTTATTGGGATCATAATATTTATCAAGTATTTTTCTTTCTTCTTTTAATTCTCCACCAAGATGTAAATATTTATACCTCCATATTACATGCCTTACATAACTTGCATATTGTTCTTGAGAAATACTATCATAAAAATACTCTACTTTAAACCTATTATGAGCAATAGAAATTGTAAGATATGTCCATAAATCTTGTTCTGTATCAATAAA
>DOYA01000063.1:437-11554 GCA_003518755.1 Clostridiales bacterium
TCTTTTATATGATTATATAATACATCAACAATTTTTAGGTATTCATCTTCGTTTATATTGAATTTTTTTGGAACTTCATATACATTTACAGGCTTCTTTTTTAATATTTTAATTTTTGGAATATAGTAGAAAAACATTTCTCCGGTTTGTACATCTCCAGCTCTATCTATTACAGATGCATATAAATATATTTCATCCCATTTTTCTGGAATTAATTCAAATAAACAGCTTTGTATTTTTTCATATTTATCTTTCATATTTTTGGTTGTTCTTAGCATTATTTCATTTGCTACAAAAAAGTAGCTTATCCTCCTTATTTTTCTATAATACTAACACCTGTCATTTCTTTTGGTTGATCTATTTCAAGTAATTCTAATATTGTTGGAGCTAAATCACATAATCTACCATCTTTTAATTTCATATTTTCTTTTTCTGAAACAAGTATTAATGGCACTAAATTTGTAGTATGAGCAGTATGTGGTTCTCCTGTTTGATAATCTATCATTTGCTCACAATTACCATGATCTGCTGTAATTATTAAATTTGCTTTTTGGCTTTCAATTGCTTCATATATTCTTCCTACACAATTATCTATCGTTTCAACAGCTTTAATTGCTGCCTGTAAGCTTCCAGTATGACCAACCATATCTGGATTTGCAAAATTTAAAATAATACAATTATATTTTTTTGAATTAATAGCTTCTACAACTTTATCACATACTTCATTTGCACTCATTTCAGGTTGTAAATCATATGTTTCTACTTTTGGAGAAGGAACTAAAATTCTATCTTCTCCATCATATTGCTTTTCTTCTCCACCATTAAAGAAAAATGTAACATGAGCATATTTCTCTGTTTCTGCTATTCTTAATTGTTTTCCACCATTTTTACTAACAACTTCTCCAAGTGTATTTACAATTGGTTCTTTATTAAATGCTATGTGAACATTTGGCATAGTTTCATCATAACTTGTAAAACATACATAGTATAAATTCATTTTTTTTGTTTCAAATTCATTAAAATCAGGATCTACAAGAGTACGAGTTATTTCTCTTGCTCTATCAGGTCTAAAATTAAAGAATATAACAGAATCCCCATCTTCAATTGTTGCAACAGAATTGTCTCCATTTGTTATAACAGTTGGTTCAACAAATTCATCAAACACTTCTTTTTGATAAGAATTCTCAATTGCATTTATACTACTTCCTGATTTTATCCCTTCACCATTAACCATGGCATCATATGCTTTTTGAACTCTTTGCCAACGTTTATCTCTATCCATTGCGTAGAATCTACCAGATAAGGTTGCTATTTTTCCAACACCTTTTTCCTTCATTTTTTCTTCAAGCTCTTGAATATAGTTTTCAGCTGATGCTGGTGGTGTATCTCTTCCATCTAAAAAACAATGTACATAAACATCTTCAAAATCTCTTCTTTTTGCAAGCTCTAATAGACCATATAAATGTCTATTATGGCTGTGAACTCCACCATCTGATAATAAACCTAAAATATGCAATTTTGAATTATTCTTTTTGCAATTTTCAATTGCATTTATAAGCTCAGTATTTGCAAAAAAATCTCCATCTTCAATAGATTTAGTAATTCTAGTAAGCTCTTGGTATACTATTCTACCAGCTCCAATATTTGTATGACCTACTTCTGAATTTCCCATTTGTCCTTCAGGTAATCCAACTGCCATTCCACTAGCTGATATATGACATGTTGGATATTTATTCATAAGTTTATCTAAATTAGGTGTGTTGGCTTGCTTAACAGCATTTCCCTCTACTTTTGGGTTTTCACCAAATCCATCTAATATCATTAGCATTGTTAATTTGTCATTCATTTCTTGCTCCTTTTCTATTTACAATTTACTATATTTGCAAATGACTCTGCTTTTAAACTTGCTCCACCGATTAATCCTCCATCAATGTCTGACATGCTTAAAAGTTCTTTTGCATTTTCTGGTTTCATACTTCCACCGTACTGTATTATAACTCTTTCTGCTACGTTTTGTCCATAGATTTCGACGATTTTTTCTCTTATTTTTTTACATGCTTCATTTGCATCATTTGAGGTAGCTGTTTTTCCTGTTCCAATTGCCCAAATTGGCTCATATGCAATTATAGTATTTGCAACTTGTTCTTCAGTTAATCCATTTAATGCTTTTTGTGTTTGATTTTCTATTATTCCAAAAGCTTTTCCTGCTTCTCTTTCTTCTAAAGTTTCTCCAACGCAAACAATAGGTTTTAAATCATTTTCAAATGCTGTTTTTATTTTTTTATTAACTGTTTCATCTGTTTCGTTAAAGTATTGTCTTCTTTCTGAATGCCCTATAATTACATATTCTACTCCAATTGATTTTAACATTTTTCCTGATACTTCGCCAGTATATGCTCCTTTTTCTTCATAATGCATATTCTGTGCACCTATTTTTATATTAGTTCCCTGTGCAGTTAGTAAACTATAAAACAAATCTGTATAAGGTACACATAATACTACTTCATTTTCTGTATCTTTAACTAATGGTGCTAATTCTGTAATCATTGATATTGCTTCATTAGGAAGCATATTCATTTTCCAGTTTCCTGCAATTACTTTTTTTCTCATAAGATTATTTCTCCTTCTTATACATTTTTTTCAATACTGCGGGCGTTTAAAACTGCCCCTTGTTATTCTCCATCTTTAATTCCAAACATATTGTTAATAGTTATTTTTTAATAATATTTCTTTAGCTTTATGTATATCTTCTTTAGGAGTTGATGCCCCTGCCATAATGCCAATTTTTTTAATACCTTTTATTTTATCTAAATCTATTTCTTCTGGATTAGGTATAAACTGTGTATTAGCACAATAATTTAATGCAATATTATATAGCTCTGTTGTATTGGAACTTTTTTTATCTCCAATAATTATCATTGCATTTACTTTTTGAGCTATTTCTCTTGTTTCCTTTTGTCTATTTTCTGTTGTTAAACAGATGGTGTTTTTTATTACTAAATCTGTATCACCATTTAATCTTTCTTTTAAGAAATTAGCTATATCTTTAAAAGATTTTGAATTATACGTTGTTTGTGAAATTAATAAAACCTTTTTTTCTTTACTTATTTCTTCAATACTTTCATATAGTTCTTCAATATTAGAAATAATTATACAATTAGATTGAACATAACTTTTTATTCCAAGAACCTCTGGATGATTTCTTTTACCTGTTATTATAATATAATAACCTTCTTTTGAATATTGACTAACAATTCCATGAATCTTTAAAACACTTGGACATGTTAAATCAATAAGCTTAATTCCCATTTCTTTTGCCTTTTTATAGACTATTTTGTTTTCTCCATGAGGTCTTATAATTGTTGTTGAATTTTTTTGCTGAATATCATTTATAAATTCAATCCCACTCTCTTTTAAATTATTCACAACATTTTTATTATGTACAATATCACCTAAACAATATACTTTTCCTTTTTTAGCTTCTATTAATGCATTGTCAACGGCTCTCTTAACTCCATAACAAAAACCTGCATTTTTTCCGATTATTATTTCCATTTTTATATCCTTCTGAATAATAGTAAAAAATTTTTTTATAAAACTAAACATTTTATAAATTAAATTATTCTATACCTAATCCATCAGTTTCATTTGTTAATTTATAACATTCTCTAATTTTGTCGAATATTGCATTATAATCAAATTTTTTAGGAAATCTTGTTTCACCAGTTCTAATTTGTTCAAAACATTTTTCCATAGGAACCCAGGTAATATTTGTTATTTCATCCTTTTGGAATTTAAAACTCTCTTGTTTTACCTTTATAAAAAAATAAAAACACGCAAAAATTCCATTTTTAGTAAAGAATAGTTCTGGACTATTTTCAGTAATTCTTTTTAATCTAGAATATGCTTCTTCCTTGTTGATACCTAACTCTTCATGTAATTCTCTTAACATAGCTTGAGTAGGAGTTTCCCAATTATCTATGTGTCCAGAACATAAATCCTTCATTCCAGGATGTATTCTATCTGCTTTTGATGATCTTTCTTCAATTAAAACCTCTCCTTTTTCATTTATAACAAAACATGATACAAATCTGATACATTCATCTGCAGATAGTTTTTTTTCTCTATCTGGCTCAATAAACCCTTTAAATGCTAGACCTTTTCGTTCTTTATAACTATATAATTTATAACGAGCTTTATTTGAATTTGGTATTATTGTTATTGCTTTTGGCTTTATACCTAGCCTATGCTTTGTTTTTTTTTGTCCCTTTAGTTTTATATATTTATTTAATATGCTCATTTTTCACCTCTTTAGAACTTAGATTCATTTCCATAGTTTCTTTAGTTTTTAATTTATCTATTTTTCTTCTTAATAGTATTAATAAATAACAGCTTATCTTCAATCAACTATATTTTTTTATATTTTACTAATGTAATACTTATCATTATTGTTTAATTCTATCACTTGTCAATAATTCATTTTTAACTTTTAGTATATCCTCTTTCGGAGTTGATGCACCACCCATAATTCCTATTTTGTAACTTTTTCTTAATAGATTAAAATTTAATTCTTCTAAACAACATATAAATTGAGTATTTTCACAATATTTATGAGCAATATTATATAATTCAGTTGTATTAAAACTATTTTTATCTCCAACAATTATCATTACATCAACACTTCTAGCCATTTCTTTTGTTTCTTTTTGTCTGTCTAGAGTTGTTAGACATATTGTTTTATTAATTTCTAGTATTACATCGCTTTTTATGGTTTTTTTCAATTCTTCAATTATCTCATCAAATATATTCGAATTGAATGTTGTTTGCGAAATTACTAAAACTCTTTTTTTATTACTTATAATCTTTATTACATCGGGTATTTCATATTTATTCTGTATATTTGTAAATTCACTTCCTACTATACTCTTAATTCCTAATATTTCAGTATGATTACTTTTTCCAACTATAATTATAAAATAGCCTTTTTTGAATACTCTTCTGCCATTTTTTTATTTTTATAATTACTGGACATGTTAAATCAATAACTTCCTTATTCATTTTGTCTGTTTTATCATATATATCTTTCGTAACACCATGAGCACCAATTATTGTAGTTCCTTTTGACTCATCTATATTATTTATAAAACATACACCTGCTTTTTTTAAACTATCTATTACATTTCGATTGTGAACTATTTCTCCCAAACAATATACACTACCATTTTTAGTTTCTTCAAGAAGTTTATCAATTGCTCTTTGTGCTACACTACATAATCCTGCATTTTTTCCAATTATTATTTCCATTTCTATATCCTCTATTTTACAACTCAAGTAAAGCTTCTATTCCTGGTAACTTTTTACCTTCCAAAAATTCTAGAGATGCTCCTCCACCAGTAGAAATATGTGTCATTTTTTCAGCTACTCCTGCTTTTTCTACTGCAGATGCGGAATCTCCACCACCTATAATTTTAACTGCATCAATATCTCCTAATACTTTTGCAATTTCATTTGTTCCTATAGCAAATTTTTCAAGTTCAAATACTCCAAGTGGACCATTCCATACAATAGTTTTGGCATTTTTAAGTTCTTCGGCATATAGTTTTACAGTTTCAGGTCCGATATCTAGTGCTTCCCATCCATCAGGTATTTCAGCAGAAGGAACAACCTTACTTTCAGCATCAGCTTTAAATTCTTTTGCTATTTTATTATCAACTGGAAGCATAAATTTAACACCTTTTTCTTTTGACTTTTCCATAAGTTCCATTGCTAAATTGATTTTATCTTCTTCACAAATTGAATTACCAACATTATATCCTAAAGCTTTAAAGAATGTATATGCCATTCCTCCACCTATTAAAATAGCATCTACTTTATTTATTAAACTTTCAATTACTCCTATTTTATCAGAAACTTTTGAACCACCTAAAATTGCCATAAATGGTCTTTCTGGATTTTGTAAAGCTTCATCTAAAAACTTTAATTCTTTTTCAATTAAAAATCCTGAAACAGCTGGTAAATAATGTGTTACACCTTCTGTTGAGGCATGTGCTCTATGTGCTGTTCCAAATGCATCATTTACAAATATTTCTCCAAAGCTAGCTAATTTTTTACTAAATTCTGGATCATTATCTGTTTCTTCTCTATGAAACCTTAAATTCTCTAAAAGTAATATTTCTCCATTTTTTAAATTATTAGCTTTTGATATAGCATCTTCTCCAATTACATCCTTTGCCATTATTATTTGCTTATTTATTAATTTTGATAATTCTTTTGCAACTGGAACTAAAGAAAATTCTTTTTTAAATTCTCCTTTTGGTCTTCCTAAATGAGAGCAAAGTGTTATCCTACAATTTTTCTCTAATAAATACTTAATAGTTGGCAAAGCTGCAACTATTCTTGTGTTATCTGTGATGTTTTGATTTTCATCCATAGGAACATTAAAATCACATCTCACTAAAACCCTTTTGTCTTTTAAATCAATATCTCTAACAGTTTTTTTACTCATAATCTTTATCCTCCTATTTTAAACTAAAAATATAGCCACTGCAATTAATGTTGTTATAGCAGATGACATTATGTTGACCATGTTATTATTTACCCAATGAATTCCTTCTATAATTTCTGTTTTATTATCACAATGTACTGTTTTTTCAGTTATTTCTTGACATTTGGTACATTTAAATTTTGCCTGTAATAATGATCCCAAAATAGAATCAATAATTGTTTGTAGAAATATTAAGCCAGCTATTAAAAATATATAAAAAATTGATAATTTTAAATATATACAAACTATAATAGCTATAATTATTGCACAAATTAATGCAGATATTGTTCCAAGTATTGATATTCCTCCAGAAATACCTTTTGGTACTCTCTTTCTCTTTATAAAATCATATGATGTATCTTTTTTTGATAATACTCCTACATCAGATGATACAGAATCTATTAAACAACCACTTAATGAAATTAAACTAATTATTAGCATAGATTGTTTATTAAATATTCCATATAAAATAATAAATGCTGTTCCAATTCCCCCATTTATTAAAACTTGCAAAAAATTTCTAGGTTTTTCTTTCTTATTACTTTTTAAAACTATTTTTTTAAATTTTGAAACTCCGAATATAAAAAAGTATTCACTTAATAACATGCAAATTCCAAAAATTCCTCCAAAATACATATATGAAACAGCCATAATCATTGCTAATAATGATCCATAATAGTCAAGCCCCTTCGCAAAAAATACAATAATAAATAGTATTTCTGCTACTAAAACACTTTCTCCCAAGTTGTTTAAATTGTAATTCATAAATAAAAAGCCAAGTATAAAAGAAATTGCAACAACAGAAAAATTATCTAATCCTTTTCCTACTAGTTCAAATATTGCAACAGCCAATCCAATAACAATACACATAAAAATGGTTAAATTTAAATTATAAAAATGTGTTAATAATATTATTGCAATTGTTGAAAATGCAAAACAACTTATAAATCCATTTAAACTTTTATTTCCTCTTATTAGTTTTGATTTAGTGTTTTTTCCAATTATTGCAGCAAAACCATCTCCAAAAGTCAAACAAAATATTGCAATTCCACTACTATAAAACATTTTTGGAAAAATGTATGATAATAACATTATAATTGTTATAGCTATTGAAAAATATACTGTACCAGGTTCATTATTTTCTTCTCTTTCCATATTTTTAAATATTTTAAATTTATATGATAAATAATTAATAATTATAAATAGAAAAGGAATAATAACTTGATGTATAGTATTTTTCAAAAATATATCTATAATTATAAAAAGAACAAATAATCCTGTATGAATAATTTTTCTTGACATTTCGACATTTGAAACCTTTTGCACTATATTTCCTACTCCAAGAATTAAGAAAAAAACATATGCAAATATTAGTATATATCCTGCAATAATCATTTTTACATTCCCTTCGAATAATAAGAAAAGGTTAGAAATTAAACTTCCCAACCTCCTCCTTTTTATTTTTCAAATTCAAATATTTTTTCAATTACTTGAATTGCTTCTTGATAATTATTTACTATGCTAAGTTGATTACTAGGTATTAATTGCCTATAGAAATTATTTGTAATATCATCCATACCAACAAGAATTATAGGCTTTCCAGGTTTTATTGCAAGGCTAATTTCAGATGATGTTCCAGCAGAAATTCCACATACAATTAATACATCACTTGTTAAAACTTCAATAATATTTCTACCTGATTTGGCTGTTGTTACAATTGGAATATCAATATATTCTGAATATTTTGATTTATCATCAGTTGGCATAATTCCAACAGTTAAACCATTTTGTTCTTTTGCTCCTCTTAATGCTTCATCCATGATTCCGGCTTTTAATCCACCTGTTAATGTTACATATCCATGTTCAGCACAATATTTGCCTAATTCAAATGCATTATTCATCTGTTCATCAGTTGCTTTTGTTGGTCCCATTATTCCAATTATTTTTTTCATATTTTTCTCCTAACTATTAACCTCATTCTACTATCAAATCCGCAACATTGCTTCCATTGTATATGCTTTTTTCTCGACTAAAGCACGAAAAAAGATATACAATGACGCTGTTGCTACTCTACAATATAAGGTTAACTATCAATCCAAAGCGAAAATTCAGAAAAGAATGGTTATATTGCTAGGCAAAATTTTGCGCAAACGCCGCAGCGTACTTTGTGTACGTTGCTGAGGCTGTTCGAACGCATGTGAGTTACAGCGTCAGTATGCCTTGTGCTGAGGACGTTTAAGTAAAATTTTAACAACGCAAGATGACCATTATTTTTTGAATTTTTATTTAAGTTCTGCAAAGTATTTAATAGTTCTAACCATCTGTGAAGTATAAGAATTTTCATTATCATACCATGAAACAACTTGTACTTGGTAAGTATCATCATATACTTTAGCAACCATAGTTTGAGTTGCATCAAATAATGAACCTTGTGTAATTCCTATAATATCTGAAGAAACAAGTGGTTCTTCTGTATAACCATAAGAATCATTTGCAACTGATTTCATATATGCATTTATAGTATCTACTGTAACTTCTTTATCAGTTTTAATTGTTGCAATTAAAATTGTAGTTGAACCTGTTGGAACTGGAACACGTTGAGCAGATCCTATTAGTTTTCCATTTAATTCAGGAATAACTAAACCAATTGCTTTAGCAGCTCCTGTAGAATTTGGAACTATGTTTTCAGCTGCTGCTCTAGCTCTTCTTAAATCTCCTTTTCTATGTGGTCCATCTAGTACCATTTGATCTCCAGTATATGCATGAACAGTTGTCATTATTCCAGATTGAATAGGTGCAAAATCATTTAATGCTTTTGCCATTGGTGCTAAACAGTTTGTTGTGCATGATGCTGCAGATATAACTTGATCTTCTGGTTTTAATATTCCTTCATTAACGCCAAAAACAACAGTTGGTAAATCATTTCCAGCTGGTGCTGAAATAACAACTTTTTTAGCTCCTGCATTTATATGTGCCATAGATTTTTCTTTTGATGTATAGAAACCTGTACATTCTAATACAACATCAACATCTAATTCTCCCCATGGAAGATTATTTGCATCTGGTTCTTTATATATTTTAATAGTTTTTCCATCAACTGTGATTGTTCCTTCATCTTCATTTGCTGAAACAGTATCAGCTTTATCATATCTTTTCTGACAAGAATCATATTTTAAAAGGTGAGCTAACATTTTAGGACTTGTTAAGTCGTTTATAGCAACAACTTCATATCCTTCTGCTCCAAACATTTGTCTAAATGCAAGACGTCCAATACGTCCAAAACCATTAATGGCTACTTTTACTGACATAATCAATTCCTCCTTTAGCATACAAAATATGTATGTTTTTGTTTTATATTTTACCCCTTTCAAGGCAAGTTTATTCTATAACAACTTTAAAATTATTTCAAGAGGTTTATATTATTTTTTTCTTTTATAATAAATAATTCAGTTTATTAAATCCTTAATTACCTCCCCCGCTATAATTAACCCAGCTACAGAAGGTACAAAAGAAATGCTCGCAGGAACTTGCTTTGTATTATTATTATTATTATTATTTGAGTTTTCTCTTTTTATAGGTTGCTCTTTTGAATAAACTACTTTAAGTTTTTTTATTCCTCTTGTTTTTAATTCTTTTCTCATTACTTTAGCTAATGGACATATGCTTGTTTTATAAATATCGCATACTTCAAATTTAGTAGGATCTAATTTGTTTCCAGTTCCCATTGAAGAAATAATTGGAATATTCATTTTATTTGCTCTTACAACTAATTCAATTTTAGCAGTTACAGTATCAACACAATCTACAATATAATCAATTGAACTGTCTAAAATTCCTTCTGTTTCAGGCATAAAAAATTCTTTATGTATTGTAACTTTTGCATTTGGGTTAATATCTAAGACTCTTTGTTTAGCAACTTCAACTTTAGGTTTTCCAATTGTACTATGTGTTGCTATTATTTGTCTATTTAAATTTGTAATATCAACTTCATCTTTATCAATTAAAACAAAATTTTCAACTCCGGCTCGAACTAGCCCTTCTAAAACAAAAGAGCCTACTCCGCCTATACCAAAAATTGCGACTTTTTTATTATGCAATTTTTCAACATTTTCTTTTCCTATTAACATCTCAGTTCTTGAAAATTGATTGTTCATTTTCGCTCCTTCTTTTTCATTTGGGGACGGTCCTTTTTTGTAAAAAAAATAGTAGTTCCCAAATATTTAATAATTATAATGTCAATATATGCATTATATAAAACACTTGTCGATTGATTTACATAACATTTTCAAAAAAGATACGTCCCCAAATGAAAATTTTTACAAAAAAGGACCGTCCCCAAATGAAAAATTGTGTCTTTTACCATTTTGCTTATACTCTATCACCATATCAAGATTTACATTTTTTGAACTATTAAAAATATTCATATCAATTGTTTTATCTTTTTCTCTTAATTCTTTTAATAATCTTTTTACCATTATTCTTTTTGAATTATTTTCATCATAAGCACTTTCTTCTGTAAATCTACATGCACATTTTATAAAATCTAATTCATTTTTTTCTGCCCAATTTATAA
>DOYA01000151.1 GCA_003518755.1 Clostridiales bacterium
TTTACTGGTGTAAAAATACCAGGAAAAGCCATACTTGAACGTACTGCATCTCCTATATCAATCTCTGAAATATAATCTATATTATCATTAGATTCATCCATTTTACAAGATGTAAATATACATTCTTTCATTGTAATAGTGTCAACAGTTGTAATTGCAACTTTCTTGTTTGTTATATCTGAAATATTTTTAAAACCTTTGTTATTCGTATATTTATTAATAAACTTGGAAATAACTCTTCCATCTATTATGCCTTCTGTTTTTGTATCTTTAAATCTCATGTAATTAATTCCCATTCTAAAAAGAACTCTTTTCTCTAGTTTCATAATTCTTTCATAGTTTTCTTGACATATTTTACAGATTTCATCTGATGTATAACCAACAGAATATAAAGTTGTAATAACACTTCCTGTACTTGTTCCAGAAAGATATGTAGGTTCTATACCTAGCTCTTCTAGAGCTTTAATTACTCCAATGTGAGAAAATCCTTGAAGCCCTCCACCACAAAGTGCAAGACCAATTTTTTGTTTATTATCCAATACTTAATCAATCCTTTCGTATTTGAAATTTATTATCATTCTTATATTTATTATTTACATTTTTAGGAGTTTTATTTATTTTATAATCAAATTAGAGGTAGAAAGTCAGAATTCAAATTTCCAACTTCCTACCTCTTACCTCCTACCTCTTACAAAATTTAGTGTTAATAATTGATTAGTTATTATTTACTTTTATTTCTAACATTTTATCTTTTAATTCTTTTTCAATACTCTCTAATTCTTTTTCTGCCTCCATACGTTTTGCTCTACCATTTTCATGAATTTCAATAACCTTATCAAGAGTTTCAATTAAATCTCTATTAGTTTTTTGTAATGTTTCAATATCTACTATTGCTCTTTCAGATTCTTCAGCAATTTGAATTGAACCTTGTTTTAATATTTCACTATTTTTCTTTAACATATCATTTGTAAGGTCAGTAACTGCTTTTTGAGCGCCTAATGCTTGTTTTGCATTATTAATTCCAAGAGCAATTACCATTTGATTTTTCCATAATGGAATTGTATTTGTAATTGATGCTTGAATCTTTTCAACTAATTCTGATTCATTATTTTGTAATAGTCTTATTTGTGGAGCCATTTGTATTGCAATTACTCTAGTGGTTTTTAAATCATATATTTTCTTTTCAAATCTATTGATTGTATTTTCTAAATCTTGAACTTTTTGAGCATCCATTTGCTCTCCAGTTTGTTTTGCTTTTTCAACTAATGCAGGTAATGTAACATTTCTTAATTCTTCAAGCTTCTTTTCTCCTGCAATTATATATAATGACAATTCTTTGAAATAATCAAGATTTTTCTCATACATAGTATCAAAAATAGTAATATCTTTAAGCATTTGAAGTTTATGGCCTTCTAATTTTTTTTCAATTGTATCTACATTTGTTTCAATTTTGCTGTATTTAGCAACTATTGTATCTAATTGTTTTTTGGCATTATGAAATAATTTAGCTAAACCTATTTTCTTCTCTCCTGAAATATCTGCATCAAAAGATTTAATTTGTCCAACTAAATTTGCAAGCAAGTCTCCAACTTCTCCAACACTTTTTGTTTTAACATCATCTAAAACACTATCTGAAAATTGTGATATTTTACTTTGAGCTTTAGCTCCATATTGTAATACTTGTGTAGAATCATTTATATCAATTTTACTATTAAATTCATCAACAGCTTTTTTTTCAGCTTCAGTTAATGAATCATAATTTAATGATTCTTCAATCTTCTCTTCTGTAATTTTTGCTCCTTCACTACTTACTAGGTTTTCAACCTCTTCTTTTTTTTGTGGTTTTAATTCCATTTCTTCCATAATTTTTCTCTCCTTTATTATAAATTTTTTATTTTAAATTTCTTTATTTATATATTTTTATATCTAAACTCTTTTAACTTTCATTTGGCCTTTTTTTATATCCTATTGTAATAATTCCCCTGTTATACCAATATAATTATATGGTGAAATTTGCTTTTGATATGGATTAATGTCTAAATTAATAAACTTATATTTTGTTATTCTATTATTATTATTTGAAATTTCTTTTATCATAGTATCTTTTAAAATATATGTTTTAGTATAAGTTACAATATAATTATTATCATAAAAAAGTATTTCGTTTTTACCCCAATATAATTCCTTGTATTCGTTATCATTTATTTGTAAAAATTTATTATTATCAAATAAATATATATAGTCTTCGTCATTCTGAATATTATAAATTATTGCATATTTATCAGCTGTATCTTTTACTATATAATTTTTATTTAACTGCCTTTTTTCTCCTTCAGTATTAAAAAAACCTGATGAGCCATTATCATAATATGGTATATAACCATTGTAATACTGTCTGATTATTATATTATCCCTAAAATTATTTAAATCGAAAATCAAATTATTACATTCTAATTTTCGTTGTTTTCCCTCTTTATCTATAATGTAATAATTCTTTTTATGTTTATAAATATTCTCTAATTTTTTTGAGTTCTCTGTATCTGCAGAATTTAGGTCAGTGTTAAATGATATCATTTTTTTATACAAATCTAAGTCATTTTCTATCTCATTTTCATTTAATTCAACAAGTATTTGATATCCGTTATTTTCAACACTTCCAAATCTATATATATTACCATTTTGATACGTTAATGGTATGGATTTTTCACTATCTAAATAGGAATATGGTATTTTTTCATACCCTTTTTTATTTAATATGTTTATATAATTTCTTGCAAAAGAATCTTCATTCGATTCAAACAGTCTATATATTCTTGATATTTTTTTTCCATCGTAATCTACTAACCATATTTCATTTTTTTCATTGACCATTAAAAGAGTTATCATTTCAAAATAGCTTTTATTATTTTCATCATTTGAAGCTGTGATATCTTCAGCTGTTAACAACTGATATGAGTTGTCAGATAATAACTCCCCATATTCATTATAAAATCTAGTCCCTTGGTAGTCATAACTTTGTACAATATTCTTTTTGTTTGGTTCTTTTCTTAGTTCCTCTATCAATTTTTCGATATTGTTTAAATTAATTCTATTTACAATAATTGGTATAATAACTATTATAAATTCTATAATTACTCCAAAGATGAATAAAACCTTCTTGTATTTTTTATTTATCAAATCAGTAATTTTTCTATTAAATATTAAATTAAGTATAGTTAAGACAATTGGAGCTACAATACATGCTAAAACTATAAAATACATCCACTCATCTACATCATCAATTATGTTAAACATTATGGCATCAAATATAAACATTACTGCAATTATTATATTTAAGATGCCTATTTTTTTATTTCTTTTTACAATATTTATAATTCCTATAACAAAATTTGCTATTCCAGAAACAAAAACAACAACTGTTGAAAATAATAATCCATATTGCTCAAAATAATTAACAACAAAAAATCCTATCATAAGGACAAATACATAATTTAATATATTTGATATATTTAATAATTTATTTGTTTGTTTCATGATTTTCCTCTTTTTATTCTATTTCAAAAACTCAATCAGCCTATTATATATATCCATCTTCAAACTTGAAACTGTACTTGTAATTGCTTGTGGAACTCCAATTCCAAATTTTGATACATCATAGCTTCCACCAGTAATACCAGTTCTAAATCCATATCTTTCCCATGCAATTTTTTGAATGTCTTGGTCTTCAAATGCTTGATAGAATTTATTACCATTTTCTGTAAAAGAAGCAATACAGTGTGAATTCCAGATTGTAGGAGTTGGATATAGCACTCTAATTTGATCTTTTACTTGATTAAATCCATCTGGATTAGAATTTGCAAAATCTATAATTGATTTTTCATAATCAACTATCATTGGCTCTCCACCCATACCAGTTTTTAAGTATCTTTCAAATAAGTCTGCTGGAGTATTGTTCATGTATCCAGATTTTATATAAAATTCTTTTAATTTTGGAAGATAAGTTTCAATATTTTCGTTTGTAACTTGTCCTCCACACATGATTGAAAGCAATAATCCATAATATGTTGCACCAGGTGATGATGTAACTGGGTCAGTAGATGCAATATTTATATTTCCATATAAACTTGTAAGTCCAATATCTGACCATTTTTTACCTTGTAGAATGTATGTTAATAATTTTGTCATATCTGTAATATAATATACACCATCTTTTTCAGTAACAATTTGTTCTTTTACTAAACTATCTACTACATCTTTCCAACTATAAATTACTATAGGGGTATTTAATGTAAGACCACCATTTAAAACATTATATCTATCAGCTTCTCCATTAGTTTTATTTGGAGCTAGTTTATAATAATCATAAAATCTTTGGTCAGAGCAAAACATTGCATCATATTTTGTTCCATCTTCTCTAACAAGTGGATTTTTAATTAATTTCCCATTACTCCAATTATCATAAACTACATTTAATCCATATTTGTTTTCCATAATTTTTACAACATCTTCATCTGCAATAAAATCTTCTTTTCCTCCACCAGTTGCAATATAAACAGTTGTAAGATTTTTAGGAATAATACTTCCTCCACCTTTTTTATTTAAGAAACCTATTCCAATAATAATTAAAATCAATACTGCAAAAATTACAATTCCAATAATTTTCTTATTTTTCATTGTTTTAATCCTTTCTTTTATTTATATAACAACGCAAGACGAAGCTTTTCATTTGTTTTGTTGTTGTTTGAAGTCATTAGACGTATCATATCCATCTGCCTTTAGCATACTATCAAACACCTTCATCTCAGCATCCGTATCTACTATATCAGATTGATACAAATTTGACAACTGATTTTTAAAAGCATTATTAATTTTTTCCATCATATTTTTTGTTTGGCTCATAAATTTTTTGCTTTCTTCAGATGAAAGTTTTTGGTTTTCTATTTCGTCATATCTTGTTAATATATTTAAAGTAACAGGTAAATAGTATTCAAAAAAGTTATTCATTTTGTTTGACTTTTTAGGCTCTTTCTCAATTGTATCAATTATTTTAGTAATAGTATCACTTACATCTCTTATGTTTTGCCTCAATTCTGAATCTTCTATTTTGTTTATCATTCCAATAATTTGCCTGTTCTTACTTCTTGCACCTTTTATAGTTTCTACCAAGCTTAATGATTTAATTTCTAGTTTGTCTTTTTTATATAAAACAAGTTCTCCTGCACCAAAAGCTGCAGCTCCTATTGCAAGTGAAGGTAAAATCCCAACAGATAATCCTAAATATGGTATTGCAAAAAATGTGCCTCCGCAAAATAGCAGAAATAATTGATGAATTTTTCATTTGATTTATCACTTCCTTTCTTCTCTAGTTGTTTCTCGTTGTTTTCCTTTTAATCTTTCTTTGCTTCTATATTCTTCTAATACAATACCGATTATTATAAGTTATTTCTTTTAAAACATCATAATCTAGTAATACACTTAGACTATATAAAACTGTATCCTTATCTATAATATATATTTTATTTTTTTGATGAGGATTTTCATATACTAATTCACCAAATTCATCAAAAGTCATTGTGTTTTCATGTTTATCTTCTATTTTTTTTACTCCTCCCATTTTATACAATGCTTTTAAGCTCTTGAAAGATGTTCCTTTAATCATACTGGCATGAACCTTTTTATTCCTTTTTGCAGCTCTATATAACAATTTACATATTTCATAAGTAGATTCTGCTATAGCTAGTCGTAAATTTGTTCCTCGAATTTTCTTAGAATTTTCTGCCTTTATAGCTCCATATTGAGCCCACTCTCCTATATAAATCCCCTCATCATCTTCTTCATATATTAAGTACCAATCTTTATTACTTCCCATTATTACTATAAAATTTTCATTTGAAAAGCTTTTTAAAACTTCATCGCCTGATTTTCCAAAAAACATGATATCTTTAGGAAAAAAATACTTAAGATTAAATGTTGCTAATCTTATATCAGAAATTCTTTTTATTGTTGTTCTAGATAATTCACCAGCTCTATAAGTATTAGGTTTACCAACCTTTCCATACCAATAAATATTACTTATTAAGTCACTGCTATTTGTTTTTTTTTCTTCATTAGGTTCTTTATATAAAGTCGAATGGATATTGCCATTTACATAACTAACTCTATTTAAACACAAATCATTTAATTGTTGTGTATTTATAATTCCATCATCACACTGTTTTCGTAAAAAACTCTGATCAACATCTATAGCTTTTTTAGCAGCCTCTACAAATAATGCTTCTATAATACTTCGTATCTCAGTTATATTATATTCATCTAAGTTGACAATTTTGAGTGAGCTAAATTGTAATGTGTTATTCCCTTCATTATTCCATTTTCTTTGCAGTTTAGCTTTTGCAACTATTCTCTGTATTTCACCTATTTCATTTAATTCCGCTATTATAAATATTCCTTTATCTCGATTATTAACAAGCTCTCTATACTTAATTATTTTTTTACTAAATGTCATATAGTCTGGCTTTTCACCTAGTAAGTAGTCAACAAAAAAATTTAGAATATCATCTGAATCAAGTGTCATTCCTCTGTATTTTTTATCATATGAAGTAACACATATTGGAGGAATAGTGGTCCTGTTTTTAGCATTATGAAATACAGATTGTAATTCCAAGAATTCCCTACTGCCAAAGCCAAATATTTTTGAATAACGTGATAGTTCAATGTCTTTGTCTTTTTGACACAAATATCTCGTTTGATCCAGAAATCCAACAACATTATCTAATGTTAAAATTCCCATTTCATATAAATTTATTAGCAAAGATGAATAGATAATTTCATCAAAACTATCACGAATTTTATTAAAATAATTACTATAAGGCTTTTTTTTAAATTCATTCTCATATTTTTTATAAAACTCAACAAATTTTTTATTATTACCTAAATTCATATTATCACTGATTTCCTTAAGTTTATAAACACTAAATGTTTGTTATTAATACCATTAATATCTTAATTATATCCTCTAACCTCTTTA
>DOYA01000128.1 GCA_003518755.1 Clostridiales bacterium
AAGGTGGAACTTTTTATAATGATGCTGTTCTTCGTGCTTTTGAAAAAATTGTTGGTAAAAATGTTATTAGACCTGATATTGCCGGTTTAATGGGTGCTTACGGAATAGCTTTAATTGCTAAAGAACAATTTGAAGCAAATTTAGATATGGAATATTATTCAAGTATTTCAAAACAAGAGGATTTAGATAAATTAGATATTAAAATTACTCATACAAGATGTAATGGTTGTGAAAATCACTGTAAACTTACAATAAATACATTTAATAATGGTAAAAAACACATTTCAGGAAACAGATGTGAAAAAGGTGCTGGAAATAGTGATTCAAATAAAAAATCACTTCCAAATCTTATTAAATATAAATATGAGAGAATTTTTGAGTATAAACCTCTTGACGAAAAACAAGCTACACGTGGAACAATTGGTATCCCTAGAGTCTTAAATATGTATGAAGACTATCCTTTCTGGTTTACTTTTTTTACAAATTTAGGTTTTAGAGTAATTATTTCAGAAAAAAGTACTAGAGCAACTTATGAAAAAGGCATGGAATCAATGCCTTCCGAATCTGTTTGTTATCCTGCCAAACTTTCACATGGTCATATTGAAAGTTTGATAGAACAGGGAATTAAAACTATATTTTATCCTTGTATGCCATATTCTAGAAAAGAACAAGAAAAAGCTGATAATAAATTCAATTGCCCAATTGTTATTTCATATTCAGAAGTGCTAAAAAACAATGTAGAAAATCTTAAAAAAGATGATATCAAATTCATAAATCCTTTTTTACCTTTTGATATGCCTAATTTAGTAAAAAAAGTAATGGAACTTCCTGAATTTAAAGAATATAATTTTTCAAAACAAGAATTAATAAATGCTGCTGAAAAAGCAGAAAATGAATATCAAAAATGTAAGGAAGATATTAGAGAAAGAGGTAGAAAAACAGTTAAATACCTGCAAGATAGAAATTTAAAAGGTATCGTTTTAGCTGGTAGACCATATCATATAGATCCAGAAATAAATCATGGAATTGATACTTTAATTACATCACTTGGTTTAGCTGTACTTACAGAAGACAGTATTTCAAATGAAGTAGAAGTTAAACGACCTATCAGAGTTGTAGACCAATGGATGTTTCATTCTAGACTTTATGCTGCTGCAGACTTTGTTGGTAAACATGATAATTTAGAATTAGTTCAGCTTAATTCATTTGGATGTGGTGTAGATGCTGTTACAACTGACCAAGTTGAAGAGATTTTAAGAAGTTTTGGAAAAATGTATACTCTAATAAAAATAGATGAAGTAAATAATCTTGGGGCAGTTAAAATTCGTATACGTTCTTTAATTGCAAGTATGAATAAAAGAGAAACTGAAAAATTAAATGGCAATTATGAAATAGACAAAAAAATATTCACCAAAAAGATGAAAAAAGATTATACAATTTTAATTCCTATGATGTTACCTATACATTTTGAACTATTAGAGCCAGCTGTTAATTCTTGTGGTTATAATATGCATTTACTTAGAGAGTGTACAATGCATACTGTAGAAACAGGTTTAAAATATGTTAATAATGATGCTTGTTATCCATCTATTTTAGTTACAGGTCAAATGATTGAAGCTTTAGAGTCTGGTGAATATGATGTAGATAAAACTGCTTTAATTATGTCTCAAACAGGCGGAGGTTGTAGAGCAACTAACTATATTGGCTTTATCCGTAAGGCATTAAAAGATGCTGGTTTTGAACAAGTTCCTGTTATATCTTTAAATGTTGTTGGTATGGAAAAATCATCTGGATTTAAGTTAACTCCACATATGATAGAAAAACTATTAAGAGGAGTTATGCTAGGAGATTTACTTCAAAAAATGTTATATAAAAACAAAGCATATGAAGTAAAAAAAGGTCAATCTCAAATGATATTTAATCAATGGATGGAAAAATCAAAAGATTTAGTAACAATTGGATCTAGTAAAGACTTTAAACAAGCTGTATACCAAATAGTTGAAGAGTTTGAAAATATTGAACTTGATTTATCTAAGAAAAAACCAAAAGTAGGAATAGTTGGAGAAATTTTAGTTAAATATCATCCTTTTGGAAATAATCATGTTACTGATTTATTAGAAAAAGAAGGTGCAGAAGTTGTTCTTCCTGATTTTATGGGATTTATAAAATATATGGCTACAAATAAAATTACATTTAATAAATTATTAAATACCAATAAAACAGCAAGCACAATCAGCAAAATTGCATTAAATCTTATTAATTTAATGGAAAAAGATATTAGAGATGCTCTATCTAAATCAAAAAAAGATTATTTACCACTTACAGATATTTGGGATTTACAAGACAAGGTAAAAGGTATTTTATCAATAGGAAATCAAACTGGAGAAGGTTGGTTTTTAACTGCTGAAATGGCAGAATATATTGAACATGGAATAGAAAATATTGTTTGTATACAACCATTTGCATGTTTACCAAACCATGTTGTTGGAAAAGGTGTAATTAAAACAATTAGACAAAAATATCCATTTGCAAATATTTCTCCTATTGATTATGATCCTGGAGCTAGTGAAACAAACCAAGCAAATAGAATTAAGCTTTTGATGACAGTAGCTAAAGATAATCTTAAAATTAAAGAGAAAGAGAAACTAGCATTGGATAAAGAAAATATGAAAAGTACTAGCAATGTTGAGGTATGAGGTTGGATGTCAGATTTTGAAAGTTGAAAGAAAAATGTGAGAATTGAAATACAAAAAAAAGAGGTAGGAAGTCAGAGATATAAAATTCTGACAACTTACCTCTTATTTCTTTCACCTAAAAAACTTTAATCTTCATCTTCTCCTGAAACAATTTCTTTTTTTCTAAAATCTCTAAATATTTTCTTTATATAAATAATTGTTATTATTATTATTACTATTGCTACAAACATAATATAAAATGGGTTTTCTTCAACTGATTTATTCCTATTATTAGCAAAAATACGATAAATAATCTGTATTAATGGTCTATAGAATAAACATTCTAAATATAGTATAAACCATTTTTTGAATATACCTTTATTTCCTTTAATTTTCATAAAAGCATTAATCACAATTATTGCTGGAATAATAGCTATAATTCCCCCAATTATCAACATTCTAACATAAAATATACCATGTAAAACTATTTTTAATGCGCTTAAAATCATTCCACATATTAAATAAATAATATTATGACTTAAAAAATTTTCCCAATTGTAATTTGATAATATCATATATAAGCCTTCAAAATTAGTAGTAAATCCAATATCCATTGTTGAGCCTGAGCTTCCAACAGCAGTTCCATCAAAATTATAATGGAATTCTCCAATTCTTGCTCTAGCTTCCTCACTTGTATATCCAAAAGGATCTGTACTATCGGCAACATGACCATAATATATATATGAATCATATTTTTTTTGATGAACAATAGTTACATGACTTATGTAATTATTTCGATCCTTTATTTGACTTAAATCATAATATTTAGAACCATTAGTTTCTATATAAGCAGTACTTTTTGCTGCAACATGTTCGTCAACATATCCTGGCAATGTTCTTTTGCCATCAACTAAAACACTTTTTACAACAGCCTTCCATTCTTCTTGAACAGGTTCTCCCCCTAAAGTATAACCTGTATCTATATAATCAGTTGCTCCTTCAAACCAACCATCTTTCGAAACAAATTCATATAAACTAGAATATTGTTTACTATAATGAAGTTCATATAAATTTGCCATAATAGATGCTTCTGCAGCAATACCTTCTAGTGATCCTTGTTCTGAATAACCTACTGCTGCAAGTCCTGTTAATTGTTC
>DOYA01000117.1 GCA_003518755.1 Clostridiales bacterium
TTCAATACCAGCTTTAATTATTACAGCAGAAATAATAATACCTAGCCAAGCTTCTAAAGATATTCCAAAACAAATAAATATAATTGCTGCAATTAATGTAGATGTGGAAATAATAGAATCCATTAAAGCATCTTTTCCAGAATCAATAAGTGATTCAGAATTCACTTTTTTCCCAACCTTTTGTACATATATACCTAGTACAATTTTTACTACAATTGCAACAATAAGAATAATCAATGAAACTGTATTATAATCTGGTATTTCTGGATTTATTATTTTCTTTATAGATTCTATTAATGATGTT
Source organism: Clostridiales bacterium (assembly GCA_003518755.1). Lineage (GTDB taxonomy): Bacteria > Bacillota > Clostridia > TANB77 > CAG-508 > CAG-269. The sequence continues at coordinate 305 of DOYA01000117.1, forward strand.
GTACCTGCATATAATATAATAACTGAAATCAGCATAGCACTTAGGTATTCTGCTCTTCCATGCCCATAAGGATGCTCTTTGTCTGGTGCTTTACCAGCTAGTTTTGTTCCAACTATTGTGATTATTGATGATAATGCATCACTTAAATTATTTACTGCATCAAGAACAATTGCAATTGAATTTGAAATCATTCCAATTACAGCTTTAAAACTTGCCAAAAAAATATTGGCAAGTATGCCAATTATACTTGTTTTAATAATTTGACTTTCTCTACTTTTTTTTGATTTTTCCACTATCTATTACTTTCCTTTCTTATAAAGCATAGTTACTATACTTTTCACTAACTATATTATATATCTCTTTTGCTCCATTGCTTAATTCTGTTTCATCAACTTCACCAATCTTATATCTTTCATAACCAATACATTTATCAGGTTCAGCAATTTTTAATTCTCCAGATTCCAGTACTCCTTTATATACTATATAAACCCATGATTGTTCTCTATTATATCTATTATCAAAGGTTGTAGCAAAAGTAGCTGTAATAAATTCTTCAATATTGATTTTAGCATTTTCTCCAACTTCTTCAACAATTTCTCTTTTTAATGCTGTTCTAAAATCTAAATCATCTTCTTTAACTCTACCACCTATTGTTTCTAGTTTGAGTCTTTCATCTCTACATCCCATACCACGTCTTTGAAAAATTATTTTATTATCTTTATCAAATGCATAAATAATAACAGCAACTTGAAAGTCATTAGGTATATATGTATTATCTTCTAAAGCTTTTTTCAGTTCTTTAATATTATTAACGTCATTTATATTTAGTCTCATAAAATATAACTCCTACTACATATCATTATCTTTTAATACCTCTGGATTAAGTTGCACCAATTCAGGTAATACAAATATTCCATTTTTTCTTACTAACACATCATCAAAATATATTTCTCCTCCACCATATTCTGGAGTTTGAATACATACTATATCCCAATGTATGCTTGATCTATTTCCATTGTCACTTTCTTCTAACGCATCTCCAGGTGTAAAATGAAAGCTTCCACATATTTTTTCATCAAATAATATGTCTCCCATAACATTTTCTATATATGGGTTTAATCCCAAAGCAAATTCTCCAATATATCTTGCACCTTCATCAGTATCCAATATTTCATTTAATTCTTTGGTTTTTTTACCCGCTTCTGCTTTAATAATTTTTCCATCTTTTAATTCAAAATAGATATTTTTAAAAGTTATACCATTATATGTTGTTTCTGTATTATATGTTATATATCCATTTGCACTATATTTTGTTGGACAAGATGCAACTTCACCATCTGGAATATTAAAAGTTCCATAATACTTTTCAGCAGGAATTCCTTTTACAGAAAATTCTAAATCTGTTCCAGGTCCAATAATATGCACTTTATCTGTCTTATCTAACAAAGTCTTCAATGTTTCCATAGCTTTTTCCATTTTATCATAATTCATTGTGCATACATCATAGTAAAATTCTGTAAAATCTTCTAAACTCATTTTAGCCATTTTAGCCATCTGATCATTAGGGTATCTTAAAATACACCATTTAGTATTTTTTACCCTCTCATTAAAATGTACTGGAGTTTGATATAATTTATTATAAATTTCCATAGATTCATTTGATATTCCATTTAAATCTTTTATACTTTGCGAACGAATTCCTATATATGCATCCACATCTTGCATTTTTACCAAATCATACTTAGCATATGTTTTAATCTGTTGTTCTGTACAATTTAGTAATAATTCTTTTAATACTTTATAATCGATAATATTAAATAAAGGTATCGCACCTATTTCCTTTGATTGACTAATAAGCTCATTTGCCAAATCAACACAATCTGTGCCAAACATTTCTATTAATATTTTTTCCCCAGCTTTTAGCTTTACTGAATGATTTAATAAATTTGAAGCAAGCTGTTGTACTCTATTATCCATATTTAATAATATTCCTTTCATATGTCATTTCAAATTTTGCTCGAATTCAAAATTTGTTTTAAATATAAGTACTTATAGCCAAATAATATATATTAATTCATTTCTTCCGTTCTCCAAGTTGATCCTAATTTGTGCCAAAATGAAGTATATTAACCATAATCAGCAAGAAATAATAATAACTGACTACTACAAGGGTCGAACTCAGCAATTCATTAATATATATTATTTGGCTGTAAGATAAAAACTATATTTTAAATTCTTTATAAACAAAACCTTCCAAATATTTTGAATTTGTATTTGAATCTTGTCTAATTTTATTGGCAGAAATTGGAACAGTAATTCTTTCTTTATCAACTATTCTATTATTGATATTTAAATATTCTGCAACTTTTTCACCATATGGTTCACTACTATAAAAATGTGTTACTGGAATACCCTTGATTAATTTAGACAAATAATCCATTTGAATATTTACACTTTCTTTATCTAATCCATATTGTTTTGGACTATTAAATGCATATATAATATGTGCTTTAGGATATAATTTTTTAATCCAGTTTGCTCTCTCCTCGACTGGATTTTTTATAATATCTGTATCATATACAACAATGTAAAATTCATCCATTTCTTTCATTGCTGTTTCTATTAAATATTGGTGCCCTTTATGCAAAGGTGCAAATTTTCCAATTGTAAATCCAACTTTTTTCATATATTTGGTTCCTTGTTTATTTTTATTAAAAAGTATGGCATCATTATCATAATGCCACTTAAAGAATCATTAAATTTTCATAGAAATCTTATGGCGGGCGATTAAAATCGCCCCTACGTTTTTAATTTTTTACTTAACTGAATCAATTAGTTTTTCAACTATATTAATATACTCTTCTCTTTTTTCTTCCTGTTTTCCTTCTTTGCATAATTTTAAATAATCCATTATGATTTTAGCAAGTTCAATAAAGTGTTCTTCTTTCCAATTTTTTGTTGTCATCGCAGGAGTTCCAATTCTGACTCCTGAAGATTTTAAAGGTGGCAACTCATCATTTGGTATTTGATTTTTATTAAGAGTAATATGAATTTTATCTAGTTCTTCTTCTGCTTCTTTTCCAGTAATACCAATTGATCCATATACATTTAGAACAAACATATGATTATCTGTTCCACCAGAAATAACTTCCCAACCAGCTTTTACAAATTCATTAGCAAATGTATTTGCATTTTTTATAATTTGTTTTGCATACTTTTTGAATTCTTCAGTATTTGCTTCTTCGAAACAAATTCCTTTTGCTGCAATTATATGTTCTAAAGGTCCTCCTTGAATTCCAGGAAATACTGCCTTATTGATTTTTTTAATTATATCCTCAGAATTTGTAAGTATTAAACCACCTCTTGGTCCTCTTAAAGTTTTATGTGTTGTAGATGTAACAACATCTGCATATGGTATAGGACTTGGATGTACTCCACCTGCAATTAATCCAGCAACATGAGCCATATCTACCATATAATAAGGCTTTTCGCCATTATGCTTTTTAGCATATTCTTCTATAATATCTCTAAATTCTCTATAATCAATTGTTCTTGAATATGAACTTGCTCCAACTATAATCATTTTTGGATTGTGTTCATATAACTTTTCAGTAAAATCTTTTATATCTATAATTCCATTTTCATCCACTCCATATGAAACTATATTATAATCTTGACCTGAAAAGCTCATTTTATGTCCATGTGTTAAATGTCCTCCTGCACCTAAATCCATTCCCATAACTGTATCTCCATGTTGAAGTAAAGCCTTATAAACAGCTTGATTTGCAGAACTCCCGCAATGTGGTTGAACATTTGCATAATTACAATTAAATAGTTTACATACATCTTCTATTGCTTTTGTTTCAATCATATCAATAAATTCACAACCGCCATAGTATCTTTTTCCAGAATAACCTTCTGCATATTTATTTGTTAATATGCTTCCAGCTGCATCTAAAACTCTTTTACTTGGAAAGTTTTCTGATGCAATTAGCTCAACATTATGATTTTGTCTTTGTCTTTCTAATTCAATAATCTCTTCATAACTTTCTTTAATCATAATTTTATCTCCTTCTACATTTTATAATATTTTTATAGCATAGTAGAATTTAATTGTCAATTGTTTTTTTTCTATATTTAAGTAATAGTTCTTTATCTTCATTACTCACTCTAAAACTATCCCTGCATTTTGATATAGTTTTATTTATTGTAAAATCATTTAATTTATGATTTTCTAAATACTTTAAAGTTTGGTTTCTGTTCTTTATCATAAGTTCACACAAAAGCCATGCAACTGCCATATTTACATAGTATTTTTCTTCACTTTGAAGAGAATTTATAATATCAAAAATTTCAGTTAAATCATCATTTTCTGTATAATTAAAAAGAATTCTTACTCCTATTCTTCTTATAAATTCTTGTTTACTTTTTAAATACTCTTTTGCAAGATTTAAATATTCTTGTTCTTGATTTTTAATCTTAAATTTTAATATATCTACTGTTGACCAATTATCTATTTTTAATTTTGAAATGTAATACTTTTTAGTTTTTATATCTTTAATACTATTTATTAAAAGTGCATTTATCAGTGTGTTTTCATAGTATTTATTATTAAATGTATCTAAATAGCCTATATAGTTTCCTTTGCAAATTTGATTTGCAATTTTTCTAAGCTCTGGTATTGGTATAGCTAAGACTTTCATTTTAGTATTAATAGTTTTTGTTGTAAAATCTATTTTTTCAGATCTTTCAATACTTTTAAGATATTTGTTAAATTCTTCAATATCTTTAGTGTTCCATTTTTCTTTTATTAATTTCATTTTTTATACCTCTTTTTTATGTTTTAACTGTATCATTTATTATTAATCTTGCCACGATAAGAATTTCCAATTAACTCCATTGATTGGCATAGAAATGAAAAATTGCGGATATTCTACAATTTCACTTTCTGGATGTGCTTCAACATATACAGAAAGCCAATTAGATTCCATAAAAGCATCAGAATACCCTCTGGAATTTACTTGAGAAGCATCTGCACCTTCTGCTTCTAAAAAATACCGTGAAAATCTTCTCCAAATTCAATTTGAGATAATCTTGAAGTAGACTTAAAAGAACCTGTACCGTATCACTTGAACTGAATTAGAAATATAAGCATAGGAAATAAGTGAGTAACTAAAAGCATTATCGCCTATTCCAGTTATTCCTTCTTGTATTTCTAAACGTATATTATTACAAAAAGCACTTTCGAAATTAGAATCACAAGAAAGTTCATTTGAAAACTGTCTATGATAAAAACTTCTCCAAGGAACTTGTCCATTCCCGTTTTCATCACCAACTATAGTTCCTGTTCCATACATTACTAATTTATAGGTTGAAGTATTATTTTCATTTTCATATAATAAAGCTAAAACATTTGCATCATCTAAGTCAGAAGTATTACTTATTGAATAATTGCTATCTATATTTTCAAAAAATGAATCAAGCAAACCATTTTCTCTTGTATATGGATTGCTCCAATATGATCCATTATAAGCCCATGCAATAATCCAATTATCTGCATATGATGGTGTTTTATACTCTACTACATTTTCTACAATATCATTAATATCGTTGTTTGCATATATTAATTCGTATGTATTATTATTATATAATATATGAAAATCATCCTCATCATTTATATATGAAATTGGTAAACCATCTAGCATTTTATAACTACCATTATCGTCATCCCACCAAAAAGTATAATTTTTTCCCGCAAAAAAATTTTGCAGTTTTTGTAAATCAGTTAATGTACCATCCTCAATTAGTGTTATATTTCCATTTATTTGAATTTCATATTTTCGATTTGAACTGGCAAATGTTACTACAATTGTATCATTCCCATCAGCAGAAGCTCCTTGATTTGTTAATTCTAAATCTCCTGCTGTTACTGATGTTGAATCTCCATTACTTATCTTTTTTGCAAATGCAGAATTATATGCAAGTGCAACTATTTCTTTTTCTTGTTCTATTCCTGTTAAAGTTTTAGCATCTGTTGCTCTTTGAAGTATACCATTATTTCCTGTTAACATTGCAATAGATATTCCAGCTAGTATCAATAGCACTATTATGTTAAGGCTAAAAAAAATTTAAAAACTAGAAAACAAGAGAAAACTCTCAAGCTAGTAAATAATATCTATTTGAGAGTTTATAATCTTTTCTATTTAATATATAATGAAAGTCTAGTTGTCGAAAAATTAGAAGTGCCATCAGGACGTGATTGTTCACGATTTCCAGGAGAATTTGCTCCATTTAAACCATCGCTTCCCCTTCTAACACGACTTTGAATGCTGGAAGATCCATAAGCCTCTAATGTCCATTCTTGTAAATTACCTTCTAAATCAAAAATATTATTTATCGAATCCTCTCCATTATATAGACCTGTCTGTAGCTTTGTTCCCGTATGATTTCCATGACCAATTGAAGTTACTTTGCTTCTGTCGTTTCCTTCAGCTAAAGCAAAATTTAAAATAGCATCATATTGGCTTCCCCAAATCATACTCGAAATTACGCTTTTTTCCATATTGGTGTATGATTTTGCCTTTGAATATAGTCCGTACCATTGATATGTATCAGTATCTCTTGTTGAAGTTGGAGTCATACCAATTTTTGAAAATGATAAAATGCTTAATTCATATCTCGCTACATAAAATCCTCCATATTTCATAATACTTTTTATAAAATCATTATATTCTTGCTGAATGGATTCTTCAGTTATTTCATGAGCCAAATCAAGCGTAGTTATAGCTGGTTCCTTATAATAATAAGGAATACTTAAGCTATCAAATCTTGTTGGTGTAGATAATCCAAAGTTATAAGCAACCCCATGATAATTTGTGCCTGATGATATCTCTGCTATAGCATTGCTAGTTTTTCCAACTGTTAAATTCGTCTTATCAATTGGAATCCATACAAATTCGTTTCCATTACTATACCCATTTTCATCTATACTGTCCGTTATTACAAATCCTGTACTTACTTTCCCTACTTTATCATTTATTCCATAGTAAAATCCTGCAGGAACCTCGACTGTTTGATTATCTCTCGCAGTTATTGTTTTTGAATTTTTTTCTGTTTCTGCTGTTACTGCTGTTGTTGAATACGTTTCTATTTTGGATGATGGATATTCATTCCATATTATTTCAGTAGAATCTCCATTAGAAGTGGTTGCAGTTATTTTGGGATTTGGATTTGTAACTATAAATTTTGCACTTGTCCCTGTTATAGCTTCGTTACCATCACAAGTAAAAGTAGCATTTAAAGGAAATGGAGTTGAATATGTTTGTATTATCAAATCATACTCATCAGAATATTCACTTGAAAGTTCAAATTCTACAAAAGCAGATGCTACCGTTTGAGATGTTCCTCCTAAAGCGTCTTCTAATTCATCCCAATTCGTAAATGGTGCACCAATTTTTTGTATAGCATTTAAAAATTCTATTTGTAGTTCTTCTTGACTTAAAGATTTTAGACTTTGCTCAGTAGGTATCATTTCATTTTTTATTGTTGCAGTGACTTCTAAAATAATTGCTCTTGATTCAGTTTCTGTTGATGTAATAGATAATTGTATATTGCTACTATTAGCATCATTTTTCATTCCTGCATATTCTATTTTACTATTAGCATTTATTGTATATTGTCTTTTAGAATCTGTAAAAATTACTGTAATTGGATTACTTCCATCAGCAGATGCCCCTTGATTTGCTAATTCTGTATTCATATCTCCTGCTGTTACTGATGTTGAATCTCCATTACTTATCTTTTTTGCTAATGCAGAATTATATGCAAGTGCAACTATTTCTTTTTCTTGTTCTATTCCTGTTAAAGTTTTAGCATCTGTTGCCCTTTGCAATATTCCATTATTTCCTGATAACATTGCAATTGATATACCAGCTAATATCAATAATACGATTATTGTTACTACTAAAGCTATCAAAGTTATTCCCTTATTTCTTTTGTTCTTCATATTTTTATCTTCCCTTCATTAATTTTTATTCTATAAATAATATACATTATTAAAAAATATTTGTCAACCATCAATTTTTGAGCCAAAAGTACCGGAGAAATTTGGCATAAGTATGTCAAAAATCTCCGGTACCTGTGACACAAAAAATTATATTTTTGCTACCATCAAATTGCTTGATGAATATCTTTTTAATCCTTTATAAAAAATAACAAAAGTAAAAATTGTAACACAAATTGTAAATGTAATTACTCCTAAAAGATAAAACAAATTAAATTTTGTTAATACCCAAACTGGTATATATGTTGTTATTCCAATTGGTATTATAGTGAATAATATTATTTTAACAATTCCTTTAAATATTCCATCTGGATAAGTTGCAAAATATATCATGAAATTATTTCCAGTTTCAGCAATCATGTCTGATTTTGAAATATAGAAGCTTAAACTTCCAAGTATAATTGCAATATCAACCATAATTATTCCACCTGAAATTACAAAAAATGTATATAATATAAATTTACTAATAGTAATACCACTTAGGAATATTACTATATAACCATATATTAAATCTCCTAAAGCAGAAGGAGAAACATCAGATGTAATACATGAAATTAACACATTTTTTGGCTGTACTAAATATGCATCTAATTTTCCATTTGTAATTGTATCTGATAAAGAATATGCTTTTTTAAAAAAGAAATGTGCAAATCCAAAAGTTCCACTAGCTATCGCCCATAACATAAGAACTTGATTAAAAGTATATCCTCCAACATTTTCACGTAGTGAGAATAATACAACCCATTGAATTATAAAAAATGAATTATTTAAAATCATAAATATGATATTACTTAAGAATGTTACTTTGTTTAGCATTTCTCTCATTACAGCATACTTAAATGACAGTATCATTACTTTTATTTGATTTTTAACCTCCATTAACATTAATTCTTTTCACCCCTTTGTTATACATTAGTGTGCACAACATATAAGAAATAAATAAATATATTATTTGTGCAACTATAATATTTAATGCTGTTTTTATTTCAAAATCTACAAATAGTTTAGCTGGTCCATAACTTACAACATATATTG